>JAGTAM010000384.1 GCA_023422485.1 Pseudomonadota bacterium
CCGGTAGATCCGGTTCAGATCGACCGCAGGGGCGGCCACGAACTCGTAGGGCCCGGCGGCCTCGGCCGCGACCGGCAGGAGGGCCAGGGTGGCGACGAGCAGGCGGAAGGTCGGGCGCGGAAGGGAACGCATGGGGCGGGGCATCGTATCCGTTGCGGGGGCCGGGCGGCGAATCGAGGCGGGCGCGATCAAGCACCCGCTCCGTGGCGGAGCTTGGGCAGAGAGGCAACACTGAGGGTCCGCGCTAACCGCGCGTCAACCGCCAGAGTTGATCGTAAGGGACACGACCGCTAGCCAGCTTGACAATGGAACGCACCGGGACGCCGATGACCGTGAACAGCTCCCCGATCGTCGTGTTCGATCTCGACGGTACGCTCGCCGAGACCGCGGGCGACCTCATCGGCACCCTCAACGTCATCATCGCCCGCGAGGGCCATGCGCCGCTCCCCCTCGAACAGGCCCGCGACCTGCTCGGCGCCGGCGCGCGCGCCCTGATCCAGCGCGGCTTCACGGTCGCGGGCGCGAGCCTGACGCCGGAGCGGCTGGAGACCCTGTTCCAGGACTTCCTTGAGCATTACGGCGACCATCTCACCGACCATTCCTTCCTCTTCCCCGGTGTGATCGGGGCGCTCGACCGGCTGGAAGCGGCGGGCTTTCGCCTCGCGATCTGTACCAACAAGGTCGAGTCGCACGCGGTGGCCCTGCTCGACGCGCTGGGAATCGGGCACCGCTTCCGCACCATCGTCGGCAAGGACACCTTCCCGTTCTCGAAGCCCGACCCGCGCCACATCACCCTGACGATCGAGCGCGCCGGGGGCGATCCGCTCCGCGCGGTGATGGTGGGTGATTCCAAGGCCGACGTCGCCGCCGCCAAGGCCGCCGGCATCCCCGTCGTCGGCGTGACCTTCGGCTACACCCCTGTGCCCATGCGCGACTTGGCGCCCGATTTGATCATCGATCATTTCGATGCCCTGCCCGAGGCGGTCGATGCCCTCCTCGCCCGCGAGACCGTGAAGCCGGCGGCCTGAGTCCCCCGCACCGCTTGCACCCGCGCGGGCGCTGGGCCACTGAGCGTTGCGACGGGGCCTCGAACCGCCCCGCAGGGCGCGAGAGGCAGACCGGCGACATGAGCGAGACGGATACCTTCGACCTGACGCTGGAGCGCATCGCGCTAATCCGGCGGATGGTCGTGGCCTGGAACGGGGCGGAGGCCGGCGCGCCGATGATCCATCCGGACGCGCCCTACGGCAGCACCGACCGCGACGGCGACATCTTCAACGTCACCGGCGACGACGAAGGCGCGGACGAGGAGCACCGGGCGATGGGCGATACGCTCGCCGTGTTCCTGCAGAACGCCGTTCTGAAGCCCGGACGCTACCAGTACCACAACCCGCTGGCCAAGCTGGCGCCGAGCGACGTCTTCGACGTGTTCCGCGACGAGGCCACCGGCGAGACGCCCGAGCACATCACCTTCGAGGTGACCGACGAGCACCTGCGGCTGCTGCCGCAGCTCAGCCTCGAATGGGACGACGAGTACGACGTGCCGAGCGTCGATCCGAAGCGGCCCTACGGCGCCATGACGTGGTACACGGTGGAGATGGCGGTCCATCTCGGCGAGCCGCCGGAAAAGGATGCCGACGGCCGCGCCATCCTGACGGACGAGCAGGAGAGCCGCCTGGAGCGCCTGCATCGCGAGATGCAGCCGGCGATGCAGATCTTTCTGCGCTACGGCGATCTCGGGCCGGGCCCGTTCCGCCAGCCGGAGGGGACGATCGCCTGGGAACCGGCCTGACGGCACGAGATCTCTCTTTGCGAATCGCTGCTCCCTCCGCCTAACAGCGGAAGGGCGATGCAGCGATTTCGAAGGGGACGAAGCCGGATGAAGCGAGGATTGATCGCGGGACGGGTGCCGGGCGCCCTCATCCTGGCGCTGGCCCTGTCGATCTCGGCCGTCAGGGCGAACGACAGCGCGGCGACCCTCGATGCGGGCGGCCTCGTGCTGGTGCGCGATGACGAGATCGAACTGGCGAGCGAAGATCTTCGCATCGCCATCGACCGCATCGACGTCGATTACGTCTTCCGCAATCGCTCGAAGGCGCCGCGCACCCTGCGTCTCGCCTTCCCGCTGCCGCCGATCGACGGGGCCGAACTCTCGTTCAGTGCGCTCTCGCTGCCGGTGCGAGGCAGTGCCAACTTCGTCGGCTTCACGGTCAAAGCCGACGACAAGGCGGTCGAACCGGCCCTGGAAGAGCGCGCCTTCCACGGCGCGCAGGAGGTCACGGAGCGCCTGAAACGGCACGGGCTTCCGCTCAATCCCCTGCGGCGCGAGGAGTTGGAGACGGCGCTCAAGCGCCTCTCGTCCGCCGACCTCAAGGCCCTGCACAAGGCCGACCTGCTGTCCGACGCGACGGCCGATGCCGGCGCCCAGTGGCGCAGCGAAGCCAAGTTCCACTGGGAGCAGACCTTCCCGGCGGACACCGAACTTCGCATCTCCCACAGCTACGCGCCGATCGCGGGGAACTGGTTCCTCTCGCCCAAGGAGGCTGCGGCGCGCGACTTCCGCGCCCGCTACTGCCTCGACGATGCGGGTCTAGCCGGGATCCGGCGCCTCGCCGCAGCCAAGCCCGAAGGCTACACCCGCGCCTTCGAGGTGCCCTACATCGTCACGACGGCCCGGAACTGGGCCGGCCGGATCGGCCGCTTCACCCTGACAGTGGACAAGGCGCGCCCCGACGCCCTGGTCAGCTTCTGCCGGCAGGGCGTGCGCAAGACGGGTCCGACCACCTTCGTCTGGGAAGCCCGCGACTACGTGCCGGATTCCGACCTGCGCGTGCTGCTCGTCTCGAACGATCCCGCCTTTTTGGGGGATCGCTGAGGCGAGGGGCTCAGCCCTCGCGCTTCTTGCGCTGCGCGAGCGTGCGCAGCCGCAAGGCGTTGAGCTTGATGAAGCCGGCCGCGTCGCGGTGGTCGTAGGCGACCGCGCCCTCCTCGAAGGTGACGAGGTCCTGGTCGTAGAGCGAGTGCGGGCTCTCCCGGCCGATGACGTGGACGCCGCCCTTGTAGAGCTTGAGCCGCACGCTGCCCGTCACCTTCTCCTGGCTCTTGTCGATCAGCGCCTGGAGCATCTCGCGCTCCGGCGAGAACCAGAAGCCGTTGTAGATCAGCTCCGCGTATTGCGGCATGAGCTGGTCCTTGAGATGGGCCGCGCCGCGATCCAGCGTGATCGACTCGATGGCCCGGTGGGCCGGCAGCAGGATGGTGCCGCCGGGCGTCTCGTACATGCCGCGGCTCTTCATGCCGACGAAGCGGTTCTCGACGAGGTCGAGCCGGCCGATGCCGTTGGCGCGGCCGAGCTCGTTCAGCTTGGCCAGCAGGGTGGCGGGCGAGAGCCGCTCGCCGTCGATCGAGACGGCGTCGCCGCGCTCGAAGCCGATGGTGATGACGGTCGGCTGGTCCGGCGCCTCCTCCGGCGAGAGGGTGCGGGAATAGACGTAATCCGGCACCTCGACGGCCGGGTCTTCCAGCACCTTGCCCTCGGAGGAGGCGTGCAGGAGGTTGGCGTCGACCGAGAACGGGCTCTCGCCGCGCTTGTCCTTGGCAATCGGGATCTGGTGCTGCTCGGCAAAGGCGATGAGCTGCTCGCGCGAGCGCAGGTCCCACTCGCGCCAGGGCGCGATCACCGTCACGTCGGGCTTGAGCGCGTAGTAGCCGAGCTCGAACCGGACCTGGTCGATGCCCTTGCCGGTGGCGCCGTGGCAGACCGCCTCGGCGCCGACCGCTTCCGCGATCTCGATCTGCTTCTTGGCGATCAGCGGCCGGGCGATCGAGGTGCCGAGCAGATAGACGCCCTCATAGACGGCGTTGGCCCGGAACATCGGGAAGACGTAGTCGCGGACGAATTCCTCGCGCAGGTCTTCGATAAAGATGTTTTCCGGTTTGATGCCGAGAAGCTCGGCCTTGCGGCGGGCCGGCTCCAGCTCCTCGCCCTGGCCGAGATCGGCGGTGAAGGTCACGACCTCGCAGCCGTAGGTGGTCTGAAGCCACTTCAGGATGATCGAAGTGTCGAGGCCGCCGGAATAGGCGAGAACGACCTTCTTGACGGATTTGTTCAGGCGGGCGTCGGACATGGTGTTGGGCTCGGGCAACAGGGTGCAGGCGGATTAACAGCGGAGGCGCGCGGCGCGCAACCGGCGGGGCGGCATGCCCGTTGCCTCGTTTCCGATCCAGCCTGCCCCGGAGCGCCGCCGCAGACGTGGTAGGGTCGCCGGCAGGACGGACGAGCCGATCCGGAGAATCGACGAATGCCGCGGCAACCGACCCTGGAATTCTGGTACGAGTTCGCCTCGACCTATTCCTACCTCTCGGCCATGCGCATCGAGGCGCTGGCCGAGGCGGCCGATGTCGAACTGCGCTGGCGGCCGTTCCTGCTCGGGCCGATCTTCGCGGCGCAGGGCTGGACCAATTCGCCGTTCAACCTCTACCCGGCCAAGGGCCGCAACATGTGGCGCGACCTCGATCGCGAGGCCGCCCGGTTCGGGCTGCCGCCGGTCACGCGCCCGAACCCGTTCCCGCAGAACTCCCTGAGCGCGGTGCGCGTGGCGACCTACGGCGCTGACCAGGACTGGCTGGTGCCGTTCTCCAAGGCGGTGTTCGAGACGAGCTTCGCCAAGGGCTCCTCCATCGCCGAGCCGGCGGCGGTCGGCCGGATCCTCGATTCGCTCGGGCTCGACGGCACCCAGATCCTCAAGGCGGCGGCCTCCGAGGCCAACAAGAGTCGCCTGAAGGTCGCGGGGGAGGAGGCCCGCTCCCGCGGCATTTACGGCGCGCCGAGCTTCCTCACCGGGGACGGCGAGCTGTTCTGGGGCAACGACCGCCTGGAACAGGCTCTGGCCTGGGCCGCCGGGGACCGACCCGACGGGTTGCGGTGAGAGCCCGGGGGCCGATGCGTCGCGCCCGGCCCGTACTCAGCGTTTCTCAGACGACGACGGGCTCGGCCGGCGGCGTCATCGTCCGGAGGCCGTCGAGCAGGTCCGCCATGGGCTGCGGCATGCCGATCAGGTAGCCCTGCACGTAGCGGCAGCCGTGCCCGCGCACGGCGTTCAACTGCTCCGTGGTCTCGATGCCCTCGGCGATGCCGTCCAGCCCGAGATTCTGGCACAGGTCGAGGATGGTGCTCACGACGCTGCGGCCGAGATCGGTCTCGACATCGGCCATGAAGCCGCGGTCGATCTTGATCCGGTCCAGCGGCAGGCGGTGGACGTAGTTGAGG
>JAGTAM010000392.1 GCA_023422485.1 Pseudomonadota bacterium
CCGCGAGCCTGCACGGCCGGGTCGTCCTGGGAGGGGCGGGCGCGGAAGCGGGCGAGCATGGCCTCCCGTGCGGAGGCGGAATCCTGGCGACGGTCGTCGAAGGAGTTTTGTTTGCTGAAGCTCACAGAGTGTCCTTGATCGTGCCGGGCTCGAGGAACGAGCCGCGGCCTAAAAAGCGCAAAGCCGCTCCGGGCCGGAGCGGCTTCGACCTGTCGGGTTCAGGCGCGGATCACGCGACCTGGAGCTGTCCTGCCGACTGCTTGCCGGAACGGCGGTCGGTTTCCATCTCGTAGGAGACCCGCTGGCCCTCGGTAAGGCCGCGCAGGCCGGCGCGCTCGACGGCGGAGATGTGGACGAAAACGTCCTTCGAGCCGTCCTCAGGCTGGATGAAGCCGAAGCCCTTCTGCTCGTTGAACCACTTGACGGTGCCGGTGCTCATAAAATGTCCTTGTCTCCGCAGGATGCAGCTAGTGAGCCCCCGCGCCCTGCGGCACCGAGGCTGTGTCGTTCGACCGATAACGAAGGAAAATGAGAACCGCCCTGCGGAGGCGTTACGGCCCAGAAAATCCGGCCTCGCATCGATGAGAACTTATATGCAATTGGAATGGAGCTTTATCAAGGCGGTATTTTATTTTTCGTAGCGCAATAATTGTTGGCAGATCGCTTGAAACGACCTGCCTGCATCAGCGATTCTTCAATTCGTAGCGCATGTTGGGGCGAGGATCTCCCTCACCCCGCCACGTCGTCACGCCGCCTTCTTCGCCCGCTTGGCGATGGTCACGAGGCCGCGCATGATCTGCGTGGTCTCCTTCAACCGCTTGGGCACGGTGTCGAGTTCGCGGATGAACACGACGCTCATGTCGGGCCGGACCTTGGCGAAGGAGCCCTGCTCCACGACCATCGCGGCGAGCCCCTGCGGGTTGGCGAAGGACTTCTCGCGGAAGTGGACGACGACGCCCTTCGGGCCCGCCTCGACCTTCTCGACATTGGCCTCGCGGCACAGGATCTTGATGGTCACGATCTTGAGAAGTTGCTCCACCTCCGGCGGCAGCGGCCCGAAGCGGTCGATCAGCTCGGCCCCGAAGCTCTCCATCTCGGCATCGTTCTCCAGCGTCGAGAGGCGACGGTAGAGGCCGAGGCGGACGGTGAGATCCTCGACGTAATCCTCCGGGATCGTGACGGGCGCGCCGAGCGCGATCGTCGGCGACCACGTCTCCTCCACCGGCTCCTCGATCCCGGCCTTGAGCGCGGTGACGGCGTCCTCCAGCATCTGCTGGTAGAGTTCGTAACCCACTTCCTTGATGTGGCCGGACTGGGCGTCGCCGAGCAGATTGCCGGCACCGCGGATGTCGAGGTCGTGGGAGGCGAGCTGGAAGCCGGCCCCCAGCGTGTCGAGGCTCTGGAGCACCTTGAGCCGCTGCTCGGCCTGGGCGGTGAGCTGGCGGTTGGCCGGCGTGGTGAACAGGGCGTAGGCCCGCGCCTTGGAGCGGCCGACGCGCCCGCGCAGCTGATAGAGCGCAGCCAGCCCGAACATGTCGGCCCGGTGCACGATCAGCGTGTTGGCGGTCGGGATGTCGAGGCCGGATTCGACGATGGTGGTCGAGAGCAGCACGTCGTACTTGCCCTCGTAGAACGCGGTCATCACGTCCTCGAGCTGACCCGCCGCCATCTGGCCGTGGGCGACCGCCACCGTCACCTCCGGCATCTCCTGATCGAGGAAGCGCTTGACCTCGGCGAGATCCTCGATCCGGGGGACGACGTAGAAGGCCTGTCCGCCGCGGTAGCGCTCGCGCAGCAGGGCCTCGCGGATCAGCAGCGGATCGAACGGCGTCACGAAGGTGCGCACGGCGAGACGATCCACCGGCGGCGTGGCGATGATCGAGAGTTCCCGCACGCCCGTCATGGCGAGCTGCAGCGTGCGCGGGATCGGGGTGGCCGAGAGCGTCAGCACGTGGACGTCCGCCTGGAGCGCCTTCAGCCGCTCCTTGTGGGCGACGCCAAAATGCTGCTCCTCGTCGACGATGATGAGGCCGAGATCCTTGAAGGCGACGTTCTTGGCGAGCAAGGCGTGGGTGCCCACCACGATGTCGACCTTGCCTTCGGCCAGCCCCGCGCGGGTCTGGCGCTGATCGCCCGCCGAGACGAAGCGCGAGAGCTGCGCCACGTTGATCGGCAGACCTTTGAAGCGCTCGGCGAAGGTGCGGTAGTGCTGGCGCGCGAGCAGGGTGGTGGGCACCACCACCGCCACCTGCTTGCCGGAGACCGCCGGGGCCACCGCCGCGCGGAGCGCCACCTCGGTCTTGCCGAAGCCGACATCGCCGCAGACGAGGCGGTCCATCGGCCGCCCGGCATTGAGGTCGTCCAGCACCGCATCAATGGCGTTGGCCTGATCCTCGGTCTCCTGGAAGGCGAAGCGCGCGGCGAACTCCTCGTACAGGCCCTCCGGCGCCTTGAGCGAGGGCGCGGGCTTCACGAAGCGGGCGGCGGCGACCTTGATGAGTTCGCCCGCCATCTCGAGGATGCGGCGCTTCATCTTGGCCTTGCGGGCCTGCCACGCGCCGCCGCCGAGGCGGTCCAGCGCGACCTCCGAGTCCTCCGAGCCGTAGCGGGTCAGAAGCTCGATATTCTCCACCGGCAGGAGCAGCAGGCCGCCGGCATATTGCAGCTCCAGGCAGTCGTGCGGCGCACCGGCCGCGGTGATGGTCTTGAGGCCGACGAAGCGGCCGATGCCGTGGTCGGCGTGCACGACGAGGTCGCCGGGCTGGAGCGCCTGCACCTCCAGGATGATGTCCTGGGGCCGTTTCGACTTGCGCTTCTGGCGCACGAGCCGGTCGCCGAGGATGTCCCCCTCGGCCACCACCGCGAGCTTGTCGAGGGTGAAGCCGGCCTCCAGGCCCCAGACCGCGACCGCCACGTCGGTGCCGCGCTTCAACGCGTTCACGGCGGTGAAGGTGTTGATCTCGATCGGTTTCTTCAGGCCATGATCGGTCAGCACGCCGCAGAGCCGGTCGCGGGAGCCGTCGGACCAGGATCCCAGGATCACGTGATGCCCGGAGGCCTGCAGGTCGCGGATATGCGCCACCGCGGCATCGAACACGCTGGCCGCCTCGTCCGCCCGCTCGGGCGCGAAGTTGCGGCCGGCCCGGGCGCCGCAATCGATCACCGCGCGCTCGTCGGAATCCGGCTGGGCAAAGGGGGTGAGCCGGGCGACCGTGCCGGCCTCGACCTTCCCCTTCCACTCGTTGGGGGTGAGGTAGAGGGCGCGCGGCGGCAGCGGCTTGTAGGGCGCCACGCCCGATTGCGGGTTCTTCAGCGCCGCCTCGCGGGCCTGGAAATAATCCTGGATCAGCGAGAGCCGCTCGGCCGCCGCCTCCTCGACCTGCGGGTCGAACAGCATCGGCACGTCGCCGAGATAGTCGAACAGGGTGTCGAGGCCGTCGTAGAACAGCGGCATCCAGTGCTCAACGCCGGCATAGCGCCGGCCCTCGCTCACCGTCTCGTAGAGCCGGTCGTCGCGGGTCGCCGCGCCGAAGCTCGACAGGTAGCCCTGGCGGAAGCGCCGGATCGTCTCGGTGGTGAGCTGCACCTCGCTCATCGGCACGAGGTCGAGGGAGCGGAGCGAGCCCACCGTGCGCTGCGTCTCCGGATCGAAGGCGCGGATCGATTCGAGGGT
>JAGTAM010000413.1 GCA_023422485.1 Pseudomonadota bacterium
TTGTCCTGTTGGCCACACGCCTAGCGGGTGTTTCGCGAACCGGCTTAACAACAACCCGATACGGGAGCACGGAGGAAACCATGGCTCAGGAACGCGTCGCCCTCGTCACGGGCGGAACGCGCGGCATCGGCGCCGCGATCTCGAAGCGTCTGAAGGACAAGGGGTACAAGGTCGCTGCCAATTACGGCGGCAACGACGAGGCCGCCAACGCCTTCAAGGCCGAGACCGGCATTCCGGTGTTCAAGTTCGACGTCGGCGACCTCGCGAGCTGCGAGGCCGGCATCAAGGCGATCGAGGCCGAACTCGGACCGATCGACGTCCTGGTGAACAACGCCGGCATCACCCGCGACGGCGCGTTCCACAAGATGTCCTTCGAGAAGTGGCAGGCGGTCATCAAGACCAACCTCGACTCGATGTTCACCTGCACCCGCCCGCTGATCGAGGGAATGCGCTCGCGCAATTTCGGGCGCATCATCATCATTTCCTCGATCAACGGCCAGAAGGGCCAAGCCGGCCAGACCAACTACTCGGCCGCCAAGGCCGGCGTGATCGGCTTCGCCAAGGCGCTGGCGCAGGAGAGCGCCTCCAAGGGCATCACCGTGAACGTGGTGGCCCCCGGCTACATCGCCACCGAGATGGTGATGGCCGTGCCGGAGGACATCCGCAACAAGATCATCTCGACGATCCCGACCGGTCGCCTCGGCGAGGCCGACGAGATCGCCCATGCGGTCGAGTACCTCGCCAGCGACGAGGCCGGCTTCGTGACCGGCTCGACGCTGACGATCAACGGCGGCCAGCACTTCGTCTGATCGACGCTCTCGTCCCGCGCCTTCCGAAGGCCGCCGGTCCGCTGACGGGCCGGCGGCCTTCGCCATTTTCGGGCAAGATGCTCGCCTGCCCGAGAAAAATACCTTATTCCGCGTTCCGACCTCCCCGAATCCTTCGATCGATGAACCGGCTGTGCTGCGCCTCGCGCTGATCCTGCGGCGGAACCTGCCCCGGCTGGCGGGCCTCGCAACCATCCCGCTGATCCGGGCAGTGTTCCTCCTCGCGCGGATGCTCGGCACCGATCGGGCGAGTGCGGCCGGCGGCCGGCTGGCGCGTCTCGTCGGCCCGTTCCTGCCCTCGCACCGCACGGCGATGGCCAACCTCCGCGCGGCCTATCCGAAGGAGGACGAAGCGCGTCTGCGGGCGATCGCAGGGGAGGCCTGGGAGAATCTCGGGCGCACCGGCGCGGAATACGCCCATCTCGACACGATCTTCGACTTCGATCCCGAGAACCTCGCCACCCAGCGCATGGAAGTGCGTGGGCTGGAGCAGTTCTTCGCGATCCGCGACGACGGCCGGCCGGGGCTGATCTTCTCCGCCCACCTCGCCAACTGGGAATTGCCGGCGATCTGCGCGGAGAAATTCGGGCTGGAGACCACCGCGGTGTTCCGGCCGCCGAACAATCCGGCCGCCGCCCAACTGGTGCAGGAGGTCCGCCGCAAGACCATGGGGGGCCTGGCCGCCTCCGGGCCCGGCGCCGTCTTCGCCATGCAGGGCGTGGTCGAGCGCGGCGGCCATCTCGGCCAGCTAATCGACCAGCACTTCACCCGCGGCGTGGTGGTTCAGTTCTTCGGCCGCCCGGTTCTCGCCAACCCGCTGCTCGGCAAGCTCGCCCGGCACCACGACTGCCCGGTCCACGGCGCGCGGGTGGTGCGCAAGCCGGGCGGGCGCTTCCTGCTCGAACTGACGCCGCCCCTCGACCTGCCCCGCGGCCCCGACGGGCTCATCGACGTTCAAGGTGCGATGCAGGCGATGACGCGCGTGGTCGAGGGATGGGTGCGCGAGCATCCCGGCCAGTGGCTGTGGATGCACCGCCGCTGGCGGCCCAACATGCTGCCGAAGGGGACATCGACAGCGGGCACGTGACCCGGCCGCCCCTTCATCCTGAGGCGGCCGCGTCAGCGGCCCTCGAAGGAGCTTCCAGGAATCGAATGGAGTCTGGAGGAACCTTCGAGGTCGCTTCGCGGCACCTCAGGATGAGGATGTGAGTGGGACAAAGTGTTTCAAAGAATCAGTCGGCCCATTCACCGCGGCGCATCACCGGCACAGCCTCGCCGGACGCCGTGATTCCGTCCACGTCGATCTGCGCCGAGCCGATCATCCAGTCGATATGGATCAGGCTGCGGTTGGCGCCGCGCTCGGCGAGATCCGCCTCGCTCAGGCCCTCGCCGCCGTTGCGGAAGCATTTCGAGTAGGCCTGCCCCAGGGCGATGTGGCTCGCGGCATTCTCGTCGTAGAGCGTATTGTAGAACAGGAGCCCCGAGGCCGAGATCGCCGAAGAGGCGGGCACCAGCGCCACCTCGCCGAGGCGGGCGGCGCCCTCGTCGGTGTCGAGCACCTTGGCGAGCACGTCGCTGCCGGTGCGGGCCTGCGCCTCGACGATACGACCTTCCGAGAAGCGCACGCGGATGTCGTCGATCAGGGTACCCTGGTAGGAGAGGGGCTTGGTGCTGGCGACGTGTCCCTCCACCCGCAGGCGGTGCGGCGTGGTGAACACCTCCTCGGTCGGGATGTTGGCGTTGCAGACCACGCCGTTCTTGGCGGTCGTGGCGCCGCCGCACCATTCGTGATCGTCGGCGAGGCCGACCGTCAGGTCGGTGCCGGGGCCGCGGAAGTGCAGGGCCGAGAAGCGGGACCCATTGAGCCGCTCGGTGCGGCGGGCAAGGTCGCGGTTATGCTCGCCCCAGGCGGCGACCGGATCGGGCCCGTCGATGCGCGAGGCGGAGAACACGGCGTCCCACAGCCGGGCAACCGCCTCGTCCTCGGGCAGATCGGGGAAGACCGTGCGGGCCCAGGGCTTCGTCGCAGCCGAGACGATGGTCCAATTGGTGGAGAAGCCGGCGATCAGCTCCAGGGCCGGCACGTAGGCCTGGGAGCGCGAGCGGTTGGCGCGGGCGACCTTGGCCGGATCCTGGCCCGCCAGCAGGGACGGGTCGTCGCCGGAGATGGCGAGGCGGGCCGCGCCGCTGCGGTAGGCGTCGGCCATGCCGGCGTAGAGCCAGCCGGCGGCCTTGTCGAAGGCCTCGTCGGACGCGTGGGCGAAGCGGGCGAGGGTGGCGGCGTCGTCCGCGTAGAAGGTGGTGACCAGCGCGGCGCCGGCCTTGTAGGCGTGTTCGGTGATGGCGCGGGCGAGCGGCACCGCTTCGAGGGGGGCCGTCATCACCAGTTCCTGGCCCGGCCGCAGCCCGAGGCCGACCCGCACGGCGACCTCCGCCAGCCGGTCGAGGCGCTCGGTGAAGGGGAGGGCGGCCGTTCCCGGCATCTGGCTCATGGGGCGATCCTCACGCTGTTTCGCCGCGCGCGATCCCCCGGCTCAGATGCGGGCATCAGACCCTCACGCGGCTCAGGCCGCGCGCGACCACGTGATCTCGCCCAGATTCTCGCGGAAGGCAAAGCGCAGGAGGTGGTCGGAGACGACATTCTCCAACCGTGTCAGGCCGGCGGGATCGGGCGTGGCGACCTGCATCAGCAGGGCCTCGGGGCTCGCCACGAAGGTGCAGATGCGGTCCTCGCCGAACGGAACGCGGCCCTTGTCGCCGCTCTCCTCGACGGGAAACTTGTGGCTCCAGTGGCGGCAGAGCTGCTTGAGGTAGCGGCTCGCTTCCGCGGTCGGCACCCGGGCCTGAGAGATGGGCATCGATGGTCTCCTTCAAAGTCGGTGCGGTGGGGAGCGCGCGAGGAGCGTGCCGTGAACAAGGTCCCGGACGTCCCCTCCCGCCGCTGCGGCGCACCGCTTTTCGAGGAAGCAGCGCCGCAATGCAGCATATGGGATGAGGGACTAAAATCGTCATGCGACGAAACCGAGGCAGTCCCTTCCGCCCCGATCCACCGCAGAGGGCGATTGTCGTGTCGCAGGGGTTAACGATCTCATCATCCGGCGTGCGATTCCGGTTGTGCGCAAGGCGAATTCCCCTTCGCGGAACAGGGATCATGCCGCGCCCTTGTGCGTTGCACAACAACCACCGAACAGCACGCCGCGTTCCCGGGTGTGGTCCGTCACACGGCGCCCGGCCCGTACCTCAGACCGGGAGGGCCGGCGGTGGATCGTCCGAGAGGGCCACGACCTTGCCGGGATTGAGCAGGTCGTGCGGATCGAGGGTGCGCTTGATCCGCCGCATCAGGTCGAGGCCGACGGGATCGGCAGTGCGGGCGAGTTCGTCGCGCTTGATCAGGCCGATGCCGTGCTCGGCGGCGATGGAGCCGTCCATCCGCTCGACGATGGCGTGAACGATGCCGTTGAAGCGGCCCCACTGGCTCAAAAACGCGGCCTTTTCCATGCCGAAGGGCTGGGTAAGGTTGAAGTGGATGTTGCCGTCACCGAAATGGCCGAACGGGCAGGGGCGCAGGCCCGGCATCGCCGCCTCGCAGGCCGCGCTCGCCTCCTCCAGGAAATCAGCCAGCCGCGAGAGCGGCAGCGAGACGTCGTGCTTGATCGAGCCGCCCTCCGCCTTCTGCACCTCGGGCAGTAACTCGCGCAGGCGCCACAGGGCGGCATCCTGCGCGGCGCTGCCGCCGATCACCGCATCCTCCACCAGCCCCGCCTCCATCGCTTGCGCCAGCAGCGCCTCCAATTCGGCGCGGGTGTCGGCACCGGGACGGGGCGAGGACAATTCGACGAGGGCATAGGCCGCATGGGCGCCGGCGAGCGGCGGGCGCACGTCGATGCCGTGCTTCAGGACGATTTCCAGGCCGAAGCGGGGCATGTACTCGAAGGCGGTCAGCGCCCGGTCGGCACCGGCCCGCAGCCGCGCGAACAGGGCGAGCGCCGCCCGCGCCGAGGGCAGCCCGACGAAGCCGACGCAGGTCGAGAGCGGCTTGGGGAATAGCTTCAAGGTTGCGGCGGTGATGATGCCGAGGGTGCCCTCCGACCCGATAAACAGGTGCTTGAGGTCATAGCCGGCGTTGTTCTTGCGCAGCGCCTTGAGCCCGTTCCAGACCCGCCCGTCGGCAAGGACGACTTCGAGCCCGAGCACGAGGTCGCGGGCATTGCCGTAGGCCAGCACCGCGAGGCCTCCGGCATTGGTGGCGATCCCGCCGCCGATCCGCGCCGTGCCCTCCGCCGCCCAGGAGAGTGGAAACAGCATCCCGGCCTCCGCCGCCGCCGCCTGGACGTCGGCGAGGATCATGCCGGCTTCCACCGTCATGCTGGCGCCGAGAGGATCGATCGCCCGCAGCCGTGCGAGGCGGTTCAGGGACAGCGCGATCCCGCCGAAGGGCACGCCGCCGCCGACGAGACCGGTATTGCCGCCCTGCGCCACCACCGGCACCCGCGCCTCGGCGCAGGCCCGCATCGTGAAGGCGACCTCCTCGGTCGAGCCCGGCGCGACCACGGCGAGGGCATGGCCGCGATAGAGCCCGCGCGCTTCGACCAAGTGCGGCGCGATCTCGGCCGGCTCGGTGCGGACGTGCCGCGCCCCGCGCCGCCCGG
>JAGTAM010000416.1 GCA_023422485.1 Pseudomonadota bacterium
GTTCTGAGCATGACTCGGCAGGAGGACGCCGTTTCGCGCGCGCGCATCGGCAGCATCGACGCCCTGCGCGGGCTGGTGATGCTCTTGATGCTCGTCGATCACGTGCGCGAGTTCTTCTATCTCCAGGCCCAGGTAAGCGACCCGGTCAATCTCGCGGCGACGCCGCCGGGCCTGTTCCTGACGCGGGCCGCCTCGCATCTCTGCGCGCCGGTCTTCCTGCTGCTGACGGGACTCTCGGCGAGCCTCTATGGGCAGAAGCATGGCAGTCGGGCGGCGACCTCCGCCTTTCTGATCAAGCGCGGGCTGTTCCTGATCGTCCTCGAAGTGACGCTCGTGAACCTCGCCTGGACCCGCAGCCTGCTGCCGCCAATCCTCTACCTGCAGGTGATCTGGGCGATCGGCCTCAGCATGCTGGCGCTCGCCGCCCTGCTCTGGCTACCGCGCCCGGTTCTGATCGGCGTCGCGCTGGCGATCATGCTCGGCCACAACGCCCTCGATCGCATCGTGCTCGCGCCCGATCAGCCGGGCTACGCACTGTGGGCCGTACTGCACCAGCGCGGGATGATCCCGCTGCCCTGGGGCGCGGCGCGCACCTCCTATCCGGTGCTGCCCTGGATCGGCGTCATCGCGGCGGGCTACGCGCTCGGGCCGCTCTACGCATCCGGTATCGACCCGGCCCTGCGCCGCCGACGCCTCGTCGCCCTTGGGCTCGCGAGCCTGACGGCGTTCCTGATCCTGCGCGGTCTCAACGGCTACGGCGATCCCCATCCCTGGCAGGCGGGCAAGGACGGGGTCGCGAGCGCGCTGTCCTTCATCAACCTCGCCAAGTATCCGCCCTCGGCCGATTTTCTGCTCGCCACCCTCGGCCCCGGCCTGCTGCTGCTCGCGCTGTTCGAGCGCCTGCCGGAGCCGCGCCTGGGCTGGCTTGCCACCTTCGGCGGGGCGCCGCTGTTCTTCTATCTCGCCCATCTCTGGGCCCTGCGCCTGGTCTATGACAGTCTCGCGGCCCTCGGACTCGCCGGATCCTCAGGCCGGATCGAGGCCGGGGCGCCGTGGCAGATCTGGCCGATCGCGGCGGCCTTCGCCCTCGCCCTCTACCAGGCCTGCCGCTGGATGGTGCGGCTCAAGCGGCGCAGTGCGTGGCCGGGGCTGAGCTACCTGTAAGAGCGCTGCCGGATGAGTGATGCGCGTTGAGCCTGTCCCCTCTGCCCGCGTGCGGGAAGAGGGGACAGGTCGAGGTTACTGATACCCCTTCGGGAAAGGGTTCGGCTCGATCAGCTCCGGGCTCTCGTAGACCACGTCGAACTGGCCGTCCGCGCGCGCGCGCGCCACGCGGGTCTTGGACCAGAGGTGGTGGTTCTCGTGGATCTTCACGAAGCCCTCCGGCGCATCCTTCATCTCGATGCCGGGCGAGGCCTCGATCACCCGGTCGATCTCGAAGGTGCCGGCCTTCTCCACAGCCGCCTTCCACAGGAAGGGGCTCAAGTAAGCCGCCTGGGTCGCGTCGCCGATCACGGTCTTCTCGCCCCAGCGCTTCTTGAAGGCGGCGACGAACTTCTCGTTGGCCGGGTTCTTGAGCGACTGGAAGTACTTCATGCAGGTATAGGCGTCGGCGATGTTCTCGCCGCCAATGCCGTCCACCTCGTCCTCGGTAACGGAGACGGTGACGAGGATCTGCTTCTTCAGATCGATGCCGGCCGCCTTGAGCTGCTTGTAGAACGCCACGTTCGAGCCGCCGACGACGGTCGAGAAGATCACGTCCGGCTTCTTCAGCTTGATCTTGTTGATGACCGAGTTGAACTGGGTGTGGCCGAGCGGGAAGTACTCCTCGCCCGCCACCGTGCCCTTCAGCACGCTGGTGATGTGCCGGGTGGCGATTTTGTTGGTGGTGCGCGGCCAGATGTAGTCCGAGCCGACCATGAAGAACGACTTGGCGCCCTTCTCCTTGCCGACCCAGTCGAGGCCGGCGAGCGTCTGCTGGGTCGCCTCCTGGCCGGTATAGATCACGTTCTTGGACTGTTCGAGACCCTCGTAATAGGTCGGGTAGTACAGGAGCCCATTGTACTGCTCGAAGACCGGAAGCACCGCCTTGCGCGAGGCCGAGGTCATGCAGCCGAACACCGCCGCGCAATGGTCGTTGACGACGAGCTTGCGCGCCTTCTCGGCGAAGGTCGGCCAGTCGGAGGCACCGTCCTCCTGGATGATCTTGATCTGTCGGCCGAGCACGCCGCCGGCCGCGTTGATCTCCTCGATGGCGAGCTTTTCGCCCTGCGTCGTCCCGGTCTCGGAGATCGCCATCGTGCCGGTGAGCGAGTGCAGGATGCCGACGGTCACCTCCTTGTCGGTCACGGCGAGCGCGCCCGCGCCGGTCTGCGCGAAGGCGCGTCCCGGCAGGGCGCCGAGCAGCGGCGAGGCGGCAAGGCCGAGGAGAAGGCGGCGACGGAGATGGAAGTGGGCGTCGTTTCGGTCACGCGAGCGCATGTTGTCTCGAAATCCTTCGAACGTCATCCAGCTGATCGGCCCGCATGACGGCCATGTGGCCGCCAGACGAGGCCGATGCCCCCGCCTGTATTTCGTCTCAGGAAACCGATCCGCATCAAGGAGAATTGCTGTGCGGCCTGCCCATATTTCTCGCGATGTGCCGCCCGGCTGATCGTTTCGCGGCAATCTCTACTTCCGGCGCCGGCCGGGCGCGCACCCGCTCAAGGCCTCGAACACGATCCGGAACACCGCGTCCATCCCGGCCGAGAGGGCGCCGCCGTCCGGCGCGAGCAGGCGCAGGCCGAGGCCGGCCCCGTTGGGCAGCAGGCTCACGCCGGTCAGGCAACCGGCGGTCTCGGCCGCCTGCCGCAAGGTGAGGCCGGCCAAGCGCGCATCGTCGGGGGCGCCGAGCACGACCATCGTGCCGTAGGCGCGATGAGGTCCCATCGGCGAGGCCGCTCCCGTGAACGCGGCTCCGTCGATCCGGCCGCGCTCCCGCACCAGCGGGCGGCCCTCGGGCGTCCGGATCGTCAGGCCGAGGTCGAGCCGGTCGAACGGCCGCCCCTGGCCGAGCGGATCGTGGCAGGCCACGCTCTCGGTGACGATGGCGCGGGCGCCCGGCTCGGCGACGATCTCGGTGGAAACTGCCAGATGCGCGCCGGGAAACAGGATGAGCGGATCGGGATTGAGCGCGAGGAGGGCATCGGCTGCGATCGTCAGCCGCGTCTCCTGACGCGTCGGCTCGGGGCCGCCGCGATGCACCACCGTCCCGGCCTGCGTCGTGACGTGGACCCGCGCGCCGGGGCGCGCGGCGACGTCGAGGGTGAGGTGGTCGGCGGCGTAGAGGCCGCCGGAGGCCGATTGCAGATAGAGCGTGGCGAGATCCGGGCTCTCCGGATGCATCCGGAAGGCGCGGGTGATGTGGAACGGGTAGGGCACGCTCTGCCGCGACAGCACGGTGGTACCCCCGCCGCGGGCGAAGACCAGCGCCGCTTGCACCCTGCGCCCGATCGGAGCGTGGGCCGTGGCGGGTGCCTCGGAAACGTCGTCCAGCGCCAGGGCCATCAGGGCGCGAACAGCACGGCGCGGCAGATCGCGTCGGCCACCGCCTCGACGCCCTCGC
>JAGTAM010000647.1 GCA_023422485.1 Pseudomonadota bacterium
CCCGCAAGGGGCGGCGGTGGTCGGCCTGCCGCTGACCCTGGTGGTGAAGCGGCCCGACGGCGTCGAGTACCGCCGCGCGGCGGTGGCCGACGAGGGGCTCGGCGGGCGCTCGCTCGCCCTGCCATTGATGGCGGGCGCGATGCACGGCACGTGGCGGGTCTCGGCCTATACCGATCCGAAGGCGCCGCCGGTCGGCGAGGCGAGCTGGCTCGTCGAGGATTACGTGCCCGAGCGGCTTGAGGTGAGCCTTACCCCGAAGACACCGAGCCTCACCCGCGGCGAGCCGGCGGTCATCGATGTCGCCGCGCGCTACCTCTACGGCGCGCCGGGCTCGGGCCTCGACGTCTCGGGTTCGGTCGCGGTGCAGGCAGCCGCCAGCCCCGGCATCAAGGGCCTCGACGGCTTCTCGATCGGCCTCGACGACGAGGCGGTGGAGGCGACGACCGCCGAGATCGACGGCAAGGCCACCACCGACGCGCAGGGGAAAACCAGCCTCACCGTGCCGGTGCAGGAGGTGGCCGCTCCGCGCGCGCTGGAAGCCAAGATCACCCTCGCCGTCGGCGAGCCCGGCGGCCGGGGCTTAAGCCGCAGCGTCACCCTGCCGATCCTGCCGGCCCATCCGGTGCTGGCGATCCGCAAGAATTTCGGCGGCGATCTCGCCGAGAACGCGACGGCCACCTTCGACCTCGTGATGGCCGCCCCCGATGGCCGACGCCTCGCGCAGGACGGCGTGACCTGGACGTTGTCGAAGGTCGAGCGGACCTATCAGTGGTACCGCGCCGACGGGCGCTGGAGCTTCGAGCCGGTCAAATCGAGCCGCCGCGTCGCCGACGGGCGCGTGGCGATTTCTTCCGACGCCCCCGCGCGCATCTCCGCGCCGGTGGGCTTCGGCCAGTACCGCCTGGAGGCGAGCGTGCCGGGCCAGCCGCAGGCGGCGGCGAGCGTGTCCTTCACCGTCGGCTGGGGTGGTTCGGAAACCGCCGACGTGCCCGACCTCCTCGACCTCACCCTCGATAAGGGCGCCTACGCCGCGGGCGAGCGGCTGCGCGCCCGGCTCGCACCGAAATTCGCGGGCACGGCGACGCTCGCCATCGTCAGCGACCGCGTTCACGAGATCCGCGACGTGACGGTCGCGGAGGGTGGCACGAACGTCGATATCCCGGTCAAGGCGGAATGGGGCGCGGGCGCCTACCTCGTCGCCACCGCCTACCGGCCGCTCGATCAATCCGCCAAACGGATGCCGGGTCGGGCGCTCGGGGTGGCGTGGTTCGCCGTGGACAAGGACAAGCGCGGCCTCTCGGTCGCGATCGAGGCGCCGGAGAAGGTGCGTCCCCGCGGCACCCTCACCGTTCCGGTGAAGATCGCCGGCCTCGGCTCCGGCGAGGAGGCGCGGGTGACGCTGGCGGCGGTCGATGTCGGCATCCTCAACCTGACCCGCTACGAGGCGCCGAACCCGTTTGCCTACTTCTTCGGCCAGAAGGCTCTCGGCCCCGAAATCCGCGACCTCTACGGCTACCTGATCGACGGCATGCAGGGCACGCTCGGCGCGATCCGCTCCGGCGGCGACGGCGGCGCGGCCGAACTCGCCGATGCGCCGCCGACGCAGGCGCCGCTCGCGCTCTATTCGGGCGTGGTCAGGGTAGACGCCGATGGCACGGCAAAAATCCCGCTGGACCTGCCCGCCTTCAACGGCACCGCCCGACTGATGGCGACCGCCTGGACGAAGAGCCGCGTCGGCCAAGCCCAGACCGACGTAATCGTGCGCGCCCCCGTGGTTCTCACCGGCACCCTGCCGCGCTTCCTCAATGTCGGCGACCGATCGCGCTTCTTCGTCGCCCTCGACAATGTCGAGGGGGCGGCCGGCGACTACACCGTCGATCTCGACCTCACCGGCCCCGTCGTGGTGGCCGGCGAGGCCGTGCGCTCGACGATGCGGCTGGAGGCCGGCGCCAAGGGTCAGCTCGTGATCCCGATCACCGCCGCCGGCCCCGGCACGGCCCGGCTCGACCTGACCCTCACCGGCCCCGGCATCCAGGGCAGCGCCGGCCAGTCCTTCGCGCTCGGGATCAATCCCGGCACCGGCGCCCTGGTCCGCCGCAATGTCCGCCCGCTGGAGCCCGGCGCCGGGCTCGACCTGACGCCGGATCTGCTCGCCGATATCCTGCCCGGCACCGGCGCGGTCTCGGTCTCGGCCAACCGCCTCGGCGGCATCGACGTGGCCGCCCTGCTGCAATCGCTCGACCGCTATCCCTACGGCTGCTCGGAGCAGATCGTCAGCCGGGCGATGCCTCTGCTCTACGTCAACGCCCTGGCGGCCGGCGAGAAGCTCGGCCTCGACGGGGGGCTCGACGAACGGGTGCGCGGGGCGATCGAGCGGGTGCTGGCGCGCCAGGATTCGAGCGGCGCCTTCGGCGCGTGGTCCACGGAGAATGCCGGCGACACGTGGCTGACCGCCTACGTCACCGACTTCCTCACCCGCGCCCGCGAGCGGGGTTTTTCCGTGCCGCAGACCGCCTTCAACGGCGCGCTGGACCGCCTGCGCAACACGGTGGCCAACACCACCAACGTCGAGAACGGCGGGATGGACCTCGCCTATGCCGCCTACGTGCTCGCCCGCAACGGCCGCCCGGTGATGGGCGACCTGCGCTATCTCGCCGACACGCGACTCGCCGACTTCGCCACGCCGCTCGGCCGCGGGCAGCTCGCCGCCGCGCTGGCTCTTTTGGGGGATCGCGGCCGGGCACAAAAAGGCTTCGAGGCAGCGGTGCAGGCGCTTCAGGCCGAGCGCGACAAGGGAGCCTACCGCGCCGATTACGGCTCGCGCCTGCGGGACGGCGCCGCCCTGCTGGCGCTCTCGGCCGAGACCGGGTTGTCTCAAGGAACGCTGCAACCGGTCACCGCCGTGCTCGGCCAGGAACGCGCGGACGGCCGCCCCACCAGCACACAGGAGAACGCCTGGATGGTGCTGGCCGCGCAAAGCCTCGCCAAGGACTCCGACAGCCTCGCGCTGACCATCGACGGAAAGACCGAGACCGGACCGCTCTCCCGGCTCTACCGGGCGCCGGCCCTGGAGGCCCGGCCGGTGCGGATCGTCAATGCAGGCCGCGACGCGGTGCCGGTCGCAATCGGCGTCCAGGGCAATCCGATCGCCCCGGAGCCGGCGGCCTCGCAAGGGTTCACGGTCGAGCGCGCCTTCTACCGGCTCGACGGCAGCCCGGTGGATCTCGCCAAGCCGCTGCGCCAGAACGACCGCCTCGTCGTGGTGCTGAAGGTGACCGAGGCCAAGGCCAGCGCCGGGCGCCTGCTTCTGGTCGACCGCCTGCCCGCGGGGCTGGAGATCGACAACCCGAAGCTGCTCGACGCCGACGCGCTCTCGGGGCTGAGCTTCGCCAAGTCGGACGTGGCACCGGTCCACACGGAGTTCCGCGACGACCGGTTCGTCGCCGCCTACGACCGCACGCCGGAGCAATCGGCGTTCTTCTCGGCGGCCTACACCGTGCGCGTGGTCTCGCCGGGCACCTACGTCCATCCGGGCGCGAGCGTGGAGGACATGTACCGCCCCGAACGGTTCGGACGCACCGCGTTCGGATCGGTCGAGGTGATGTCGGCGAAGTAAGATGAGCCGCGCCGCAAGTCACCTTCCCCCCTCTGCGGGGGAGGGTGCCCGCGGAGCGGGCGGGAGAGGGGCCGGCGCGACCCCTCCGGAAAGGTCGCTCCCGTCAGCCGCCCCCCTTCGGGGGCCACCCTCTCCCGCAGAGGGGAGAGGGAGATGGGTCGGCGCCGCTCTCTTCCTCACCCTCGCGCTTCTGCTCGCGGGCACCCTCTGGCGCTACGCCGCCACCCTCCCGCCCCTCGCCCTGACCCAGGCGAACCTCCGCTCCACCGTCATCCTCGACCGGAAGGGCCAGTTGCTGCGCCCCTTCGCCACCGCCGACGGGCGCTGGCGGCTGCCCGTCACCGCGGACGCGATCGATCCGCGCACCCTCGCCATGCTGAAAGCCTACGAGGACCGCCGCTTCGACAGCCATCCCGGCATCGACCCGGCGGCGACGGTTCGCGCCGCGTGGCAGTGGCTCGCCCATGGAAAGATCGTGTCCGGCGGCTCGACGCTGTCGATGCAGGTGGCCCGCCTCGTCGAGCCGCGGGCGGAGCGCTCGCTGCTCGCCAAGCTCCGGCAGATGGTCCGTGCGGTCGAGCTGGAGCGCAGCCTCGGCAAGGCGGGCGTGCTCGACCTCTACCTCGCGCTCGCCCCCTATGGCGGCCCGGTCGAGGGGATGCGGGCGGCGAGCCTCGCCTATTTCGGCCGCGAGCCGGCCCGCCTGTCGTTCGCCGAGAGCGCGCTCCTCGTCGCCCTGCCGCAGGCGCCGGAGGCGCGCAGGCCCGACCGCTTTTCCGCCAACGCCCGGCGCGCCCGCGACCGGGTGCTCGACATCGCCGCCGAGCGCGGTGTGCTGACCGCTGAGGAGGCGCGGGCCGCCCAGGCCGAGCCCGTGCCGACGTTCCGAAAGCCCTTCCCGATGCTCGCGGCCCATGCCGCCGAGCAGGCCCACGCCGCCGACGCGTCAGCGCGGGTGCAGCATCTGACGCTCGACGCGCGCCTTCAGGCGAGCCTCGAGGCGCTGGCAACGGAGCGCGCGGCGGCTGCCGGCCCGGCGCTCTCGGCCGCGATCCTCGCCCTCGACAACCGCACTGGCGCGGTGCTCGCCCATGTCGGCAGCGCCGGCTATCTCGACGCCGCCCGCGTCCAGAAGATCGACCGCGGGCAGGTTCAAGGATTGCTGGAGCGCCACGCGGGCCGTGACCGTGCCGCGATAGCCCATGTCGAAGTTTTCCGGGGCGTAGCTCGCGGAAAAGCGCGCCGGGCGGTCGTCGAGCAGCGTTTCGGGATGGGCGAGCCCGTCCTCGAAGGCCAGCGCGTAGATGAAGGGCTTGAGCGCCGAGCCCGGCGATCGCACGGCGCCCGTCGCATCGACCGCGCC
>JAGTAM010000651.1 GCA_023422485.1 Pseudomonadota bacterium
CGATCACGCCGCGCGCGCCAATGCCGCGCTCGCCGGCCCCACCGTCCGCCGTTCAGGGGATGTCTGCCAAGTCGGCCCCGGCCAAGCCCGCTTCGCCCAAGCCGGCGGCAGTCCGGGACGTTCCCGCGGCGCCCGCTCCCGCTGCATCGCCGCCCGCGACGGCTCCGCAGAAGCCGCAGGCCCGCAAGGCGACGCCGCCGGCCCGCAGTCAGGACGGCGAGCCGGTCCTGCTGCCGCCCGGACTCGTCGGCAGTCGCGGCTGACGGCGTTTGGATTTCCCGCCTCCCATCCACAGCAGCGCTGCCATGCGGGTCGGAACAAAGCCTCCCGCTTCCTCATTCTGCCGATCGAGTGCCGGCGCGGTTGTCGCCGGCTGGAATTCGGTTGCAGATTGTTAGGAATTTCCCATGGCCAAGGCTAAGCCGCGCGTCTCCAGCGATCGGCTCAACACCCCGACCGACCTCGATCCGAACGACGTCAAGAAGATCTCCGAGGGCCTGACCGTCCTCTTGTCGGACCTTTTCGCGCTCTACATCAAGACCAAGAATTTCCACTGGCATGTCAGCGGTCCGAATTTCCGCGACTACCACCTGCTGCTGGACGAGCAGTCCGAGCAGATCTTCAGCATCATCGACGCGGTGGGTGAGCGCGCCCGTAAGATCGGCGGCACCACCCTGCGTTCGCTCGGCCAGGCCGACCAGATGAAGCGCGTGCCCGACAACAACGCGGATTACGTGAGCCCGCTGGAGATGCTCAAGGAGCTGCGCGACGACAACAAGGCGCTGACCGCCAACATGCGCGAGCTGCACGCCATCACCGACGAGGCCAACGACGTCTGGACCACGAGCCTTCTCGAGGAGTGGATCGACCAGTCCGAGGAGCGCACGTGGTTCCTGTACGAGTCGACCCGCGAGGCGACCGAGAGCGGCCACTGATCGATCGTCCGGCACCTGACTGCCGAAAAGCCGCCGGCCCGAGAGGGCCGGCAGTTTTTTTCCGGCCCTGGGCAGAAGCGCGGTGCGTTTCGATCGTCGTCGGTTCGGCACCCACCGCCGTCATTCGGGGCGCCGGAGGCGTGCAATCCATGACCGGCCACGACCTCATGTCCCAGAGGCGCATCGCGGGTGGTTCCCGTGTTCCGCTACGAGGCTCCGGGATGACGGAGACGGAGGGCCGAAGCCATTAACCGGAAACCGCATCGCGGCTTCTGATCGATTCCCTCGGGCTTCGCCTCGCGATGACGGGAATAGTCCAAGCGGTCACACCGAGGGGCGGGAGAGGCCCCCGGCTAGCCCCCGACCTTCAAGATCGCCGTGACCAGGCTCGGATCGTCCGGCACCGGCCGCTCCTCGAAGCCGAGATGACGGCAGACGGCGCGCATCGGACGGTTCTCGGCGAGAACGCTCCCCTCGACGCAGCCGATGCCTTCGGCCCGTGCCCAATCGATCATCATCCGCATCAAAGCGACGCCGAGCCCGGTGCCCTTGATATCGGAGCGCACGAGGATCGCGAACTCGCCCGTATCGTGATTGGCATTGGCGTGGAGGCGCACCGCGCCGAGCATGCGCCGGTCCTCCTCCGCGGCCTCGTCGATGGCGACGAAGGCGATGGCGCGGGAATAGTCGAGCTGCGTCAGCCGCGCGAGGAAAGCGTGGCTGAAGTCGCGCACCGGAGCAAAGAAGCGCAGGCGCACGTCCTCCGGATCCACCTGCGCAAAGAAGCTGCGGAACATGTCCTCGTCGTCGGGCCGCACCGGCCGGACATGGACGCGACGTTCCCCGACATCGAGCCGCCGCTCCCAGTCGGATGGATAGGGCCGGATCGCGAAGCGGGGGTGCCAGTTGCCGCGGCGGCGCTCCGAGGGAGGCGGCTCCGGTGCGATGCGCACGCGTGCATCGAGGGCGACTGCGCCGTCCGCGTCGGCGAGCAGGGGGTTGATGTCGAGTTCGCGCACCGCCGGCAGGTCGGCGGCGAGCTGGGCGAGCTTCACCAGCAGAAGGGCGATGGCCGGCAGGTCCGCCGCCGGGACGTCGCGATAGGCTTCGAGCCGCCGGGCGACACGGGTGCGGCCGATCAGCTCGCTCGCGAGCGCGAGGTCGAGGGGCGGCAGCGCGAGCGCGCGGTCGTCGATCACCTCCACCGCCGTGCCACCGCGGCCGAACACGACCACGGGACCGAAGACGGGGTCTTCGGCGAGCCCGGCGATCAACTCCCGCCCCTGCGGCCGCCGCATCATCGGCTGCACGGCGAAACCCGCCACCCGAGCCTCGGGCCGCAATTCCCGGACCCGCGCGATCATCGCGTGCGCCGCCTCGCGCACATCGGCCTCCGAGGTGAGGCCGAGGCGCACGCCGCCGACCTCCGACTTGTGCACCACGTCCGGAGAGACGAGCTTGAGCACCACCGTGCTGCCGCCCGCGATCAGCGGCCACGCGGCCGCCGCGGCCCCGTCGGGATCGGGGGCGAGCGTCACCGGCACCGAGACGATCCGGTAGGCGGTCAGCAACTCGGTCACGGCGTGCGGGTCGAGCCAAGTGCGCCCCTCGGCCAGAGCCCCCTCGACGATCCGGCGCGCGGCGGCGACGTCCGGCGAGAAGTCGCGCGGCAGGGCGTCCGGCGTGCGCATCAGGTCGTCCTGGGCCTCGCGGTAGCGCACGAGATGCAGGAAACCCTCGACCGCGTCGGCATCGGTGGCGAAGAGCGGAATCTTGGCGTCGGCGTAGATCGACCGGATCGCCTCGTCCTCGCCGATCGACACGGCGAAGACCGGCTTGCGGCGCCCGGCCTTGCGGGCCTTGGAGACGGTCCCGGCCACGGTCTCCGCCACATCGCGGCTGCCCGCCCGCGCGGTCGGCACGTGGACCGCGACGATGGCATCGCTGTCGCGGCCCGCCATCAGCGGTTCGAGGGCGCGGACGTAATCCTCCGGCACGGCGTCGATGCCGAGATCGAGGGGGTTGGCGTGCCGTCCGTGCCGCACGGAGGCGAGGGCTTCCAGCGTCGTCTCCGCCGGCGCTGCCAGCGTGCCGCCGCGGTCGGTGAGATGGTCGGCGGCGAGCGCTCCGATGCCGCGCCCGTTGGAGACGATCATCAGTCGGTTGCCGGGGAAGGGCCGCTGGCGCCCCAGGGTTTCCACGGCGGAGAACATGGCGTCGAGGCCGTCCACGGCGAGCAGTCCCGCCCGGCGGAAGGCAGCCTCGTAGACGGCGCCGGGTCGGGCGAGCGCGCCCGTATGCGTTTCGGGTTGGCGGCCCGGTGCCTCGTGGCGGCCGGTGCGTAGCACCACCACCGGCTTGGCGCGGGCCGCTGCCCGCGCGGCCGTCAGGAATTTCCGCGCATCCGCGACATGGTGCAGGGACAGGATGATCGCGCGGGTGTGATAGTCCTCGGCGAAATAGTCGAGGCAGTCGGCGATATCGACGTCGGCCGAGCGGCCCAGCGTCATCACCGCCGAGAAGCCGACGCCGTGCCGCCAGCCCCACTCGGCGATGGCCGAGGCGACGGTGCCGGATTGCGAGATGAGGGCGAGGTCCCCCGGCTTCGGCGGCCGTGCGAGCAGGGTCGCGTTCAGGCCGCGTGCCGGCACGCTGAGTCCGATGCTGTCCGGGCCGATCAGCCGCAGGCCGTGCTGCCGTGCCGCCGCCTGGGCTGCGCCGACGGGGGCCGCCTCGCCGTGCCCAAGATGGGCGGACAGGATCACCGCCGCCGCGGCGCCGATCCGGCCCGCTTCCTCGACGATTGCCGGCACCGCCTCCGGGGGCGTCGCGACCATGACGAGATCGGGCGGCTCGGGCATGTCGGCGAGACGGGGGCTGCACGCCAACCCGTCGACGCTGGCCTCGCGCGGATGGACCGGCACGATCTCGCCAGTGAAACCGCCGGCGCGCAGGCCGTCGATGATCGCCCGTCCGACGGAGCCGGGCCGATCGCCGGCGCCCACCACGGCGATGCGGCTCGGGGCGAGCAGAGCCTCGAATCGATAGGTGCTCATGGCCCGCCTATAGCATCCCGAGGCGAGAGACCGAGGGTCAAACGGTTGATAACGGTCTCAATCGGCGAGCAGGCGGGCTGCGGCGAAAGTCAGGGGCCGCATCCAGGCGACGTCCGCGAGGGTGATCCATCCCTGTTCCACCGGCAGGCTCCTGGGGCTAGTGTCGTGCGGCGGTCTGCCCTGACCTGCCGTTTCCAACTGCGCCTGACCGGGCCCGTTCCGGGCTTTCGTCAGGCTCGCTTCGACCCGAGGAGTAGTCCGTGCCGTCTTTCGCGACCCGCCAAGCGATGGTCGAGGCGATGCGCCGGATGCTCGATCTCGGCCTCAGCCAGGGGACCTCGGGCAATCTCTCGGTGCGATCCGGCGCGGGCATGCTCGTCACCCCGTCCGGGATTCCCGCCGAGCAGCTCAGTCCCGACGACCTCGTCGAGATGGATTTCGACGGGCGTTGGAACCATCCGCTCGCCCCCTCCTCCGAATGGCGGTTCCATCGCGACATCCTCGCTGCGCGGCCCGAGATCGGCGCCTTGGTCCATGCCCACCCACCCTATGCCACGGGCTTTGCGATCTGCGGTCGTGAGATCCCGGCGGTGCATTACATGATCGCCATGGCGGGCGGACCGACGATCCGGTGCGCCCCCTACGCGCCCTACGGCACGCAACTGCTTTCGGATTTTGCCCTCGAAGCCCTCGAAGGCCGCAGTGCCTGTCTGCTCGCCAATCACGGAATGATCGCCACCGGGCCCAACCTGTCGAAGGCCATGTGGCTCGCCGTCGAAGTCGAGGCCCTGTGCCGCCAATATGCCATCGCGCTCCAGGTCGGCACGCCTTTGATCCTGTCCGATGCTGAAATCGCCGAGACGGTGGAGCGTTTCCGGTCCTACGGCCCCCGAGAGAAATCGAGCCACTGAGATCGGCCGGCGCCCTTGGCCGGCCGTGGTCCGGATGCATGCGATGCCAGCGCTGACGATGTTCGTTCCAGTCTTTCGAACGACATAAGGCTCGATTGCTGCACCGACGGTCTCTGATCAGACATCTGACGGAGAGACGATGCCCCATCCGCTTCGGCGGCCTGCGCAGTGAGGCGCTGTGATGGAGAAGGGATGCAAACTTAATTTTGAATTACAGCCAATTTGGCAATATAGCGCGCCCACCTTTCGGTTCTGTTTGCAATCGTTCTCACGGCGTGGGAATTGAGAGAAAACATAGATACATAGCGATTTTTGCGCGCCGCAGGTGAGGTTCCGTTCCTGCCGTTTCGGAGAAGATTCATCCGAAATTTTTCTCGTCCCGAGATTGTCGGCGGTATTGCAACGCAGCCACCGCGGGAGAATTGGCTTGCCCACTTCTGTGAGCCAATCTGCGCACTTTTCCTGTCTTGAAATGCCGATTTGTATCAGGTTTTGCGGCGGTATTGCGGAGTTTTAGATGCGACTTTTGGCGAAACTCGGTTTTTAGCCTGGACAAAAGTTCAATTGATTCTCGCAAGTTCGTGAAATCCGCCTTGCGGCCGAACCGATCAAAGGTTAAGTCCTGCGTCATTCAGCGCAGTCGCACCGTGCTGCGCAATGACGGCGTCGTTCCTGCGGCGCGTTTTGAAAACAGTGGCTTGTACATATCGGAAGGGATATTGATGATGTCGCTTGAGGATGACTCCGCTGGCGATTACGTGACCCTGGCTGTCGACATCGTCTCAGCCTATGTGGGGAACAACTCGCTGGCAGTTGGTGAATTGCCCGGATTGATCACCTCGGTTCACGGTGCTCTTGCGCAATTGTCGAGCAAGCCTGCCGAGCCTGAACAACCGACCTTGACGCCGGCGGTGCCGATCCGCCGCTCGATCCAGCAGGATTTCCTCGTCTGCCTCGAGGATGGAAAGAAATTCAAGTCGCTCAAGCGTCATCTGCGGACACGGTACAACCTCTCGCCCGACGAATACCGCGCGCGCTGGAACCTGCCCGACGACTACCCGATGGTCGCTCCGAGCTACGCCGCCACCCGCTCGGAGCTCGCTCGGACCATGGGGCTCGGCCAGCAGCGCCGGAAGTGGCCCGCGAAGGCTGCGCCCGAGGTTGCCTCTGAGCCTGCTGAGGACGTCGTCGCCTCGGCGCCGCGCCGCCGCGGCCGTACCCGTGCGGAGGACGCCGCCTGAGCGCAGCCGTGCCAGGACCGGGATCGCGACGGGGATCGAGCGGTCGAGTTCGATCGCGGCGGCTTATCCACACGCGATGCGCCGACCTCTCCTCGAAGATCCTCGGGCGCGGTGGCGACGTTAGAAGTCAGGCAACGCGTTGAACGGAACAGTTCCCGCGAACACCGGGCCGGGGCCC
The DNA here is from genome assembly GCA_023422485.1 of Pseudomonadota bacterium. Lineage (GTDB taxonomy): Bacteria > Pseudomonadota > Alphaproteobacteria > Rhizobiales > Beijerinckiaceae > Methylobacterium. The sequence continues at coordinate 6,322 of JAGTAM010000651.1, forward strand.
GGCCTCTCGCGGGAATTGTGATGTCCGGCCGGTCGCCCACTGCCACGCGCCTATTCTGGACGGTCGTCCTTGGAGGATGTGCCGTGCTCCGCTACGGGGCGCCGGCTTTTGCCGGCACGGCGGTGGCCTGCCTTGCCATCCTGCTTCATCGCCTCGACCGCCCGCGCCGGTTCCGCTCGCTCGTGCGCCGCATCGCTCGGCGTCACGCCGCGACGCTGGCGCTGAGACGCCGGCAGGAATGCTTCGTCGACGCCTACGGCAATACCATCGAGGATGGGTGGCTGCGCGAGCGCGCCTACTTCGTGGAGCGCACCATTCTCCCGATCATCGAGGAGCGCGGTTTCGCCGACTACGTCGAGCCGCATTTCGACGCGATGGAGGCGATCGTCGAGCGGGTCGCCTGCGCGCACGCGCTGCCTGACGAGATCGATACGCCGGAGGACGGGGTCGCCTACGAGCGATACTGCGCCGAACGTCTCGGCGAGGCGGGCTGGGACGCCCGGCCGACTGGGGCGAGCGGCGATCAGGGTTGCGATGTCATCGCCGAGAAGGCGGGCGTGCGCCTCGTCGTGCAGTGCAAGCGCTACACGCGTCCGGTCGGCAATGCGGCGGTGCAGGAGGTCGCGGCGGCGGCCCTGCACTGGTCGGGTGATATGGCGGCGGTCGTCTCGAATGCCGGCTTCACGCCCGCCGCCCGCAAACTCGCCGGCACGACCGGCGTCATGCTCCTGCACCACGACGACCTTTCGACGCTCGTGCCGACCCGCCGGGCCGGCCACCGCGTGATGACGGCGGGACGCTGAGGCGAGAGCGATCGTCTTTTTCCCGAACGGCGGCCGCCACTCGGGACCAGGTTCGCGAAGGCTACTCCGCCGGCACCGGCCGGCCGGAGGGCAGCGCCACGGCCTTGCGGCGCACGGAGAGCCGGGCCGCGCGCTTGCGCCACCAGATCACCACGCCGGTCACCGAGAGCATCGCCACGACGAGCCCCATCAGCGAGATCAGGATGCGCCCCGGAAGGCCGAGGATGCGGCCGGAATGGACCGGGAACTGCGCCTGCACGAAGATGTCTGCGGCGGTGCCGACCCAGGGCTGGCGGTCGCCGATCACCCGGCCGTCCTGCCCGTCGAAGTAGATCGCCGCCGGGCCGACGCCCGCGGCGCCATGATCGTCGCCGGGCTCGAAGTAGCGCGCGGTGTAGAAACCCTGCATCGACGTGTAGGCCAGCGCGCCGACGGGCTCCTTCCAGCCGCGGCGCTGCCCCTCGGCCTGCGCCGTTTCGAGAACTTGAGCGTAACTCACCCCCGGCTCGATCGGCTTGAGCGGCGAGACGAAGGGGCGGGTATTCGACGGATCGGGCGTGACCTGCGAGACGCTCGACATCAGCGGCAGGAACACTTCCCGGTAGAGGTTGAGCGAGAACGCCGTGAAGGCGAGCAGGAACAGCAGCGCGAAGGTCCAGAGGCTGAAGGCGCGGTGCAGGTCGAAGGTCACCCGGTAGGCGCTGCCCGAGGTCTTCACCTTCCAGGCCGGCTTCCAGCGCGACCACCAGCCCCGGCCGAGCTGCCGTTCGACGGACGCGGGACGCGCCGGGTTGGCGGGCTTGCGCGCCGGCAGAGTCAGGTAGAAGCCGACGAAGGAATCGAGGGTCCACACCACGGCGACGATGCCGAGAAGCCAGATGCCCCAGCGTTCCTCACCCCACATCTCCGGCAGATGCAGGGAGAAGTGCAGCTTGTACAGGAACGAGATCAGGGTCTCGCGGGTGATCGGCCAGACCTGCCCCCATTCCCGCCGGCCGAGTTCGGCCCCCGTCACGGGGTCGAGAAAGACCTGATTGTAGCCGAGCGCGTAAAGCTTGCCCGTCGCCGCATCGACCCGTGGCACCACGAACAGCGACAGCGACTCGCCGGGCTCGGCCGCCAGCGGGACGTAGCCGACGCGGGCATGCGGCTCCCGGGCCTCGAACTGGCGCACAAGATCGAGGGCGGGGACCGCGGCGCCGCGGCTCTCGACCGTGTGGAGATGCGGGTTGAGCCAGTCGTCGAGCTCGTGGTCCCAGGAGATCACCGCGCCCGTGAGCCCTGCCACGAACAGGAAGGCGGCGATCGTCAGACCCGCCCACCGGTGCAGCAGAACGAAAACGGAGCGCGCCATCAAACCCTCGAACCTGGATCAGGGACGGCTCCGTGCCGTCGGAGAAGTAAGGCTTCCGGTCCTTCGACGAGCCCGTCCCGGTCCGGTTCAGTCCGGCTCTCCGCCCAAGCGCCGCAAGACAGGCACTGCGAGAGCGGGACCGTCGATAAAGGCTGTCGCGCCGCGGCGCCAGTCCTCGGCGGCCCTTGAGGATCGCGCGCGAGGGGATCACGCGTGAAGATCCGGTGAAGGCAAGCGGCGGGCGCTTCGGGTGGTTTAACAACCCTTAAACCCGCCGCATTTACGCTCTCTGAGGCAAGGGGCGAACCGCCGTGCCGCAGGGCCGGCCGGCACGTTCGACGGGATCGATCCGGCGGACCACGGACGCGCGGATTCCGAGCAGGGGAGCACAGTCGCGGCAGGCTCGAGATCCCTTGCGGGATCGGCGGCCCCGGACGCATGGAACGCATGGCGCAGTCTCGCGGACGCAAACCACGCAGCGAACCCACTTTCGACATCCCGGAAGGGAGCGATCCGGGCCGCCTCGACGTGCGCCTGTCGCGCAACGACCGGTCCGCGGGCGGACAGCACGCCTCGGCCGGACGCGCGGCCCCGGCACCGAT
>JAGTAM010000668.1 GCA_023422485.1 Pseudomonadota bacterium
GCGGGTGCGGCCCTGGCAGCCCTCAGGGCCGCCCCCGCCGCCGGAGGGGAAGCACGGCGGCCGCCCCGATCTGCGGGCCGGTCTCGGCGTCGAGATCCGGCACGGCGATGATCGGCGCGCCGCGCAGGTCGCGCCGCATGACGATGGCGCCGCGCTCTTCGAGATAGCCGAGCATCCGCCGGGCGCGGCCCGCCGAACTCGTGCCGTAAGCCTCGGCCAGGGCCGCATCGGACGGGCAGGGCGAGCCTTCGAGTGCCGTGCGGGCGATGAGCAGGAACAGCCCGGCGAGATCCTCGGGCAGAGACGCCGCGATTTCCTGCGCCCGCTCCCAGCCCGGCCCTTCGGCGGTGGCGCCCTGGACGCCGGCCCGCGCCACGGCGAGCCGCCGCTTGAACTCGGGCAGGCCCATCGCCTCGCCGCCGATCCGGCGGATGCGGCAGCGGACGGTGAAATCCTGGTAGAGGGTGGCCGGCGTGCAGGCGGCGGCGTCCGAATCCGCCAGCACGGAGGCGAGGATCTCGGCCATCGCCGCCTCGCGCTCGGCCGGGTCCATCGGCTCCTCCTCCGGCAAGTCCTCGCGCACCGGCGGGCGGTAATTGGCGAGCTGGACCAGCACGTCGGGACCGGGTGCCCGCACCGGCTTCGGCCGGGGCGCGGGCAGGGGCCGTGCCTCCTCTTCCGGCGAGGCGGTGAGGATCAGGGCGCGGGCCTCCTCGCCCATGGTCGGCAGCGGCAGCAGGGCGGGGGCGGCGTTGCGGCTCTCCGTCACCGTCGGCCCGATGGCGATGGGGAGCGGGCGCTTCGAGATCGCGGGTCCGAGGCCGACGAAATGGCCGCGGGCGAGATCGCGGAAGGTCTCGGCCTGGCGGCGGTCGAGGCCGAGCAGGTCGGCGGCCCGCGCCATGTCGATGTCGAGGAAGGTGCGGCCCATCAGGAAGTTCGAGGCTTCCGCCGCGACGTTCTTGGCGAGCTTGGCCAGTCGCTGCGTGGCGATGATGCCGGCCAATCCGCGCTTTCGCCCGCGGCACATCAGGTTGGTCATCGCGCCGAGCGAGAGGCGGCGGGCCTCGTCGGACACCTCGCCCGCGGCGGCGGGGGCGAAGAGCTGCGCCTCGTCCACCACCACCAGCATCGGATACCAGAGCGAGCGGTCGGCATCGAACAGGCCGCCGAGGAAGGCTGCGGCGGCGCGCATCTGGTCCTCGGCGTCGAGCCCTTCGAGCGAGAGCACGACGGAAACCCGATGCTCGCGCACCCGGGCGGCAATGCGCAACAGTTCGGCCTCGTTGCCGTCGGCCTCGACCACGACGTGGCCGTAGCGCTCAGCCAGCGTGACGAAGTCGCCCTCGGGGTCGATGATCGCCTGCTGCACGAGGCCCGCGCTCTGCTCCAGCAGGCGGCGCAGCAGGTGCGACTTGCCCGAACCGGAATTGCCCTGGACGAGGAGGCGCGTCGCCAGCAGCTCGGTGAGGTCCATCGTCCCGGGCCTGTCGCCGGCCCGCCCCAGATCGATCTCGTAGCCCATCCCGTACCCCGCTGGCGCCCGCAGCTTCTAACATGCACGGGACGGCCGGGGTTCGCGGCGACGCGGGCCGTCCACAGGCGGGAGGCCGCAGCCGCGTCTCGGGCACCTGCCCTCAGCCCGAGAGCCGCCGCCCCGCCAGATGATGCAGCGCGATCGCCCCCGCCGTCGCGACGTTGAGCGAGTCGAAGCCCGGCGCCATGGCGATGCGCAGGCGGCGGGCACGGGCCATCACCGCATCCGGCAGACCCGGCCCCTCGGTGCCGAGCAGGAGCAGCGCGCGGGACGGCGGCTCCAGCGCATCGAGGGTCTCATCGCCGCCGGGGGTCAGGGCAAGCGGCGTCAGGGCATGGCGCTCGGCAAGGTCCAGCAGCGCCGCTCCGCTCGCCGCGCGGGCGAAGGGTACGGTCAGCGCCGCGCCCGCCGAGACCCGGATGGCCTTGCGGTAGAGCGGATCGCAGGCCTCGGCGTCGAGCCAGACCGCGTCGGCGCCGAAAGCGGCGGCGTTGCGGAACAGGCCGCCGACATTGTCGTGGTTGGTCAGTCCCACCAGGCCGCCGACGAGGGCCGGGGCAGGGGCCGGCGGGATCAGCGCCTCGGGCGCGGGCTCCGCGCCGCGAAGCCCCACCGCCAGCACGCCGCGATGGATCGGGAAACCCGCCACCGCGCTCATCACGTCCCTGCCGGCGAGATAGACCGGCGGCCCGTCTGCGCGCTGCGCGAACAGGTCGGACAGGCCGGCCCAGCGCTCGGGTGCCAGCAACACCGATTCCGCCGCGAAGCGGGCGCTGCCGGAGAACAGCAGCCGCAGAGTCACCTCGCCCTCGACGATGAAGCGGCCCTGCCGCCCCACGAGGTCGCGCTCGCGCACGAACCGGTAGGCGGCGAGCCGGGGATCGTCCGGATCGTCGATGGCGACTGGCTCGAACACGCGCGGGTCGACTTTCGCTATCGCGTCGCTCTGTCCCGAAAGCCGGCAATCACCTTTCGGGACGATGCTTGAGTGTCTCTCACAAACCGCCCGCTGCGCCGCCATGCCCGGGAGAGGGACGACGGGTGATCGGGAGTTTCGTCAGCGCTCTCAGGCGCGGCCGCCGCCCATGCGCATGGCGAGCGGGTCGGCCTCCTCCTTCTTCGGCACCTTCACCAGGGCCTCGCCGTCGAGCACCACCTCGTCGCCGACGGAGCAGGTGCAGGCGAGCCGGGCGCGGCGGCGCTCGGGAATCAGCTCGGCCACCTCGACCTTCACCTCGACGACGTCGCCGATGCGCACGGGCGCGCGGAAGTTCAGGGTCTGCGAGATGTAGACCGCGCCCGGCCCCGGCAGGCGGGTGCCGAGCACCGCCGAGATCAGGCCGGCGGTGTAGAGGCCGTGGGCGATGCGGGTGCCGAAGGGCGTGCGTGCGGCGAAGTGCTCGGAAAGGTGGATCGGGTTGCGGTCGCCGGTGATCTCGGCGAAGCCCACCACGTCAGAGGAGGAGATCTCCTTCCTCAGGATCTCGGTGAGGCCGACTTCGAGATCCTCGAAGTAGAGCACGCGCAGTTCGGGCAACATTCTCAAGGCCTCCCGGTCCGGAAAGCCGCTCGACGGGCGGCTTTGCTATCCTTCGACAATCCCTTCGCCTTGCACAGCCGCGCGCGCAAATCCAGACGGACAAAAGGCCGAGCGGGGTTGCGGGCGGGAAGGGCTCGGAAGGGCTCTCGACAGCGCCCGACGCCTCGGGCAATCACCGGCCCGCTCCACCTTCGGGAACCCATCGGTGCCTCGTCTGACGCCCTCGCCGGGCCTGCGCCCGGTCGTCGCCCGCGTGGCGGCGCTGAATCTGAGCTATTTCGGCATCGAGATCGCGGTGGCGCTCGCCATCGGCTCGGTGGCGCTGATCGCCGACAGCCTCGATTTCCTCGAGGACGCGGCGATCAACCTTCTGATATTCGCGGGCTTAAGCTGGAGCGTGCGCAATCGGGCGCGGCTCGGCACCCTGCTCGCCGGCATCCTGCTGGTGCCGGGCCTCGCCACGGCTTGGGCAGCCTACGAGAAGTTTTCGGATTTCACCGCGCCGGCCCCCGTACCGCTGACGCTGACCGGACTCGGCGCGCTGGGGGTCAACCTCGCCTGCGCGCTGATGCTCGCCCGCCACCGCGACGGCCACGGCAGCCTGACGCGGGCCGCCTATCTCTCTGCCCGCAACGACGTCGCCGCCAACGTGGCGATCATCGTCGCCGGCCTCGTCACCGCGCTGACGCTCTCGCCCTGGCCGGATCTCGTGGCGGCGGCCGGCATCGCCGTCCTCAACGCCGATTCCGCCTTCGACGTGCTCAAGGCCGCCCGCCGCGAATGGCGCGCCGCAGCCGAGGACGCCGCGTCGCAGGCCCGCGCCTGAGCCTTCCTCGTTCCTTCGACCCCGCCTTCAACTCTGCCTTCGAACCTCGGATCCCGTGCTGCGCCTCTTCCCCCTCTCCGACCTGCATCTCGAACGGCGGCGCCCGGACATGATCCCGCCGCCTTCGGCCCCCTTCGACCTGCTCGTCTGCGCCGGCGACCTGCACGAGGGCCACCCCGAGGCCGGGCTCGCCACGGTGCGGGCGCTCGCGGGCGAGCGACCGGTGGTGCTGGTGCCGGGCAACCACGAGCACTACGCCCCGACCGGCGACGGACGCAGCGCGCCGGAACTCCTCGCCGCGCTCGAGCGCGAGGTGGCCCGGCGGAACGGGCTGGGAGCCCGCATCCACCTGCTCCAGGGCGGGCAGGCCGTGGTGATCGGCGGCGTGCGGTTCGTCGGCACGACGTTGTG
>JAGTAM010000670.1 GCA_023422485.1 Pseudomonadota bacterium
TGGTCGCTCGCCTCCGGCAGGGCCCCGTCGAACAGGTACGCCTGCGCGCCCGCGGCGCCCCCGAACCGCGCCCGGCTGCCGATACCCTCGATGCCGCCGCGGCAGAGCGGCTGCAGCGTCTCGGCCGAAAACAGCGCGAACTTCACGCTCGACGAGCCGGCGTTCAGCACGAGGATGGTGTCGTTCGAGCGTGTCATGGGCGATTCCCCTCTCTCAGTGCCCTTCGGGCGGTGGAGCATCGGCTTTTCCCGAGAGCCGGCTTCCACCGTTCGGGCCGATGCTCATCGCAGCGTGACGGCCAAGGCCTCGGCGGCCTCGCGCAGGGTCGGCAGGCGCTCGGCGGCGTTCGTGCGGGACACCCGCACCACCGGCGCCTGGAGCGCGAGGGCGGCGATGCAGTCGCGGCCCGTACGGTCGAAGATCGGCACCGCGACGCAGAACAGGCCGGACAGGAATTCCTCGTCGTCGAAGGCGTAGCCGTCGCGGCGGATGCGGCCGAGTTCGGTTCGCAGCGCCTCCGCGTCGGCGAGCGTGTTGGCGGTGTGGCGCTCCAGCGTCAGCGTGCCAATCAACCGGTCGCGCTTGGCCGGCGGCATCATCGCCAGAAAAAGCTTGCCGCTGGCCGAGGCGTGGGCCGGCACCCGCGAGCCCTTCTGGAAGGCGACCCGCAGGGGGGCGGCGGCCTCGACGCGGTCGAGATACATCACCTCGCTGCCCTCCAGCACCGTGAGGTTGCAGGATTCGCCTAAGCTGCGGACCACGCGCTCGAGGATCTGGTGGCGCTGGGTCGAGCCGGAATTGTTCGACAGGATCGCGAAGGCGAGCGCGGTCGCGCGCGCGGCCAGCTCGTAGCGGCGCCCGTCGGGCATCCGCCGCAGCAGGTCGGCCCCCTCCAGCATGGCGAGCCAGCGGTGCAGCGTGGGTTTCGGCAGGCCGGCGGCTTCCGTCAGCTCCGCCAGCGTCGGCGGGTGATCCATCCCGGCGACGATCTCCAGCAGGCTGAACGCCTTGAGGGCGGGTGAGGATTCGGCAGCGTCGTCCATCGTGATCGACTTCATATTCCGTTTTCCTGAATGTTAGAAGCAAAAAAACGAGATTTATGTTGCGCCGAGGCGCGGCGGGGCATTAGGTTTCGCTGAAGCGAGGATGCGGCGGACGTGGGTCCGCCCCCGCCAAAGAGCGGCCGATCGCAATGAGCCAGTAAAACCAGGGTGGGAGAGCGCGCCATGAAGATGACGACCGAGGAGGCCTTCATCAAAGTCCTTCAGATGCACGGCATCGAGCATGCCTTCGGCATCATCGGCTCGGCGATGATGCCGGTCTCCGACTTGTTCCCCAAGGCCGGCATCACCTTCTGGGACTGCGCGCACGAGAGCAACGCGGCGCTGATCGCCGACGGCTACTCGCGGGTGACGGGCAAGATGGCGATGGCGGTGGCTCAGAACGGGCCGGGCGTGACCGGCTTCGTCACGGCGATCAAGACCGCCTACTGGAACCACACGCCGATGCTTCTGGTGACACCGCAGGCGGCCAACAAGACCATCGGCCAGGGCGGCTTCCAGGAAGTCGAACAGATGGCCCTGTTCGAGGACATGGTCTGCTACCAAGAGGAGGTGCGCGATCCGAGCCGTGTCGCCGAGGTGCTGAACCGGGTGATCGAGAAGGCGTGGCGCGGCTGCGCGCCGGCACAGATCAACGTCCCGCGCGATTTCTGGACGCATCAGGTCGACATCGCGCTCCCGCAGATCGTCCGGCTGGAGCGGCCGACCGGCGGGCGCCAAGCGATCAGCGACGCCGCGGCACTGCTGTCGAAGGCCAAGTTCCCCGTCATCCTCAACGGTGCGGGCGTCGTCATCGGCGATGCGATCCGAGAGAGCGTGGCGCTGGCCGAGCGACTCGATGCGCCGGTGGCATGCGGCTACCAGCACAACGATTCCTTCCCCGGCTCGCATCCGCTCGCGGTCGGGCCGCTCGGATACAACGGCTCGAAGGCGGCGATGGAGCTGATCGCCAAGGCCGACGTGGTGCTGGCGCTCGGCACCCGCCTCAACCCGTTCTCCACTCTGCCGGGCTACGGCATCGATTACTGGCCCAAAGACGCCAAGATCATTCAGGTCGACATCAACCCCGACCGGATCGGCCTGACCAAGCCGATCACGGTGGGCATCTGCGGCGACGCCAAGCACGTCGCACAGGAATTGCTGCGGCAGCTCTCTCCGGACGCGGGTGATGCCGGCCGCGAAGAGCGCAAGGCCCTGATCCACCGCACCAAGTCCGCCTGGGCCCAGGCGCTCACCTCGCTCGACCACGAGGACGACGACGAGGGCACCCGCTGGAACGTCGAGGCGCGCGAGCGCGAGAGCGAGAAGATGTCGCCGCGCCAAGCGTGGCGCGCGATCCAGGCGGGCCTGCCCGCGAACGCGATCCTCTCGACGGACATCGGCAACAACTGCGCCATCGGCAACGCCTACCCGACTTTCGATCAGGGCCGGCGATACCTCGCGCCGGGCATGTTCGGTCCTTGCGGCTACGGCTTCCCGGCGATCATCGGCGCCAAGATCGGCTGCCCGGACGTGCCGGTCTTCGGCTTCGCGGGCGACGGCGCCTTCGGCATCTCGATGAACGAGATGACCTCGATCGGCCGTGACGAGTGGCCGGCGATCACCATGGTGATCTTCCGCAACTTCCAGTGGGGTGCCGAGAAGCGCAACTCCATCCTCTGGTACGACAACAACTTCGTCGGCACCGAACTCGACACCAAGCTCAGCTACGCCAAGATCGCGGAAGGATGCGGCTTCCGCGGCGTGCGTGTCGAGACCCAGCAGGCATTGACGGAAGCGATCCAGCAGGCGGGCGAGGCGCAGGCCGAGGGCGTCACGACCTTCATCGAGGTAATGCTGAATCAGGAACTCGGCGAGCCCTTCCGCCGCGACGCGATGAAGAAGCCGGTCGTCGTCGCCGGCATCGACCGCGCCGACATGCGCCCGCAGCGCGTGGCCTGATTTTTCCGTGCGGCGCTTTGCGCGTCGCGCCGCCCTCGGAGCCGTCTGCAACCTGAATGCATCAGGTCGAAGACGGCTCTCTTTTTTTGGTCTTGCCCCGCTCTCCGGCGAACCGGCCACTCCTCGGTCGGGGAGTGCCTCAGCGGGCGTCGGGCCTGGGGTCGGGCACGAACCCGTCGCGGTTGGGCATCGTCACCCGGGGAAGCGTGGTGGCATCCATCACCGCCTCGTCGGGCACGAGCCCGTTGAGGTTGAGCACGTAGGCGACGAGGGCGTAGACCTCGTCGGGCGTGAGCGATTGCGGCGCGTTCAGCGGCATGGCGCGGTGGATGTAGTCGTAGAGCGTCGGCGCGTAGGGCCAGAAGCTGCCGACCGTCTTGACCGGCTTCGGCGTCGCCAGGGTGCCCTGGCCGCCGGCCAGTCGGTCACCGATGCCCCCCTCGCCGCTCGCACCGTGGCATCCGGCGCATTGCGCCTCGAACAGGATCTTGCCCTGCGCGACGCTGCCGCGACCCGGCGGCAGCTTGCGACCGTCGCGGTCGATGTCGATGTTCCAACCTGCGATCTCCTCAGGCGTCGGCGTCCGCCCGAAGCCGAACCGCCCCTCGGCCTGCGCCGAGGCGGCGAGCCCGGCCAGAGCGACCGCAAGCAGCCCGGCGCGTCTAAACGTAGCCATTGGACACCTCGCCGTCGGCGGCGATCCGCCAGGGGACGATCGCGTTGTTGTGGTAGAACGACTTCATCCCGCGGATCGCGGTCAGGTCGGAGAAGCCCGGCTGGACGTAGCCGGTTTCGTCGGTGGCGCGGCTGAGGATCGTCGCCGGCTGCCCGTCCCAGGTCCAGGGCAGGCGGAACCGGGTGAAGGCGCGGGTCAGCACGGGCTCCTGCAATCGGGCGCTCTGCCATGTGCCGCCGCCATCGACCGACACCTCGACCCCGACAACGCGCCCGCGCCCACTCCAGGCGAGCCCGGTGATCTCGTTGAAGCCCTTCGCGATCCTCTGCGTGCCGGAGGGCCGCGTGATGATCGATTTGGCCTCCATCACGAAGGTGAACTGGCGCGCCGTGCCGTCGGGCATCGAGTCGGTGTACTTGGAGGTCTCCTCGCGGGAATAAGCGGGCTCGGCCACGACGTTGAGGCGGCGCAGCCACTTCACGCTCATGTTGCCCTCGAAGCCGGGGAGCAGCAGGCGCACGGGATAGCCCTGCTGCGGACGCAGCCGCTCGCCGTTCTGGCTGAACACGAGGAGCGCGTCGTCGAGGCACTTCTTGAGCGGGACGCTGCGGGTGAGCGCGGCGGCGTCCGCCCCCTCGGCGACGACCCAGCGGGCCTCAGGCTTCACGCCCACCTCGTCGAGGATCGTCTTGAGCCGCACGCCGGTCCACTCGCAGCAACTGGCGAGGCCGACGAGGTCGGAGGCCGTCTTGCCCTGCTTGATCGCCTCGAATCCCGGATTGCCGGAGCATTCGAGGAAGTAGATGTGCGACTCGGTCGGGAACCGGCGCAGTTCGTCCATGGTCAGCAGCAGGGGCCGCTCGACCAGCCCGTGGATCATCAGCCGGTGCGCCGCCGGATCGATCGCCGGGATGCCGCCATGGTGGCGCTCGTAGAACAGGCCGTTGGGCGTGATGATGCCGTCGAGGTCTTGCAGTGGCGTGCGGCTAGCCGCCGAGGTGTACTGCTTGCCGCCCTTCGGCACGTTGCGGATGACAGCCTTCTCGTAGGGCGAGGGCTGGCCGTAAAGCTGGCTGCCGACATCGGCGCCCGGCTCCTTCATCCAGCGCGGCACGTGGGGCGGCGCGTCGTCGCCTCCGGTTTCGGCAGCCGCCCGGCCGGCGAAGCTCCCGCCGACGAGGGCGGTCCCCGCCGCCAGGACTTGCCGCCGTGAGCGCGCCGTCCGTCCGGCCGCGCCGTGCCTCGCTTCGTCGCTCATCGTCTCCTCCTGCCGCTCAGGCGGACGCCGAGGCGCCCGCGGATCTGGTGGTCTGGCCGTCTCGCCGGCGATTCACCTGCGGCGAGGTCGTCCGTGATCGCCTCGGCTACGGTCTTCCCCATCGGTCCGACCTCTTCTCCGGCTCGATCGTCTCGGCTCTTCGGCATTTCAGCCGAGCCGGAGCAGATGGATCAGCCCGAGGCTGACCAGCAGCAGCAGCACGAGGGACAGCGTCACCGCGGCCGTGACGCGCCCGCCGACGCGGCCGATCACTCGCACATCGACGCCGAGCCCTAGGGCGGCCATCGACACCACGGTCAGAAGGCCGGCGGTGCGCGTGATCGGTCCGACAGCGAGGTCGGGCACGAGGCCGAGCGAGCGGAACGCGGCCAGCATGAGGAAGCCGACGATGAACCACGGCACCAGCTTGAACGGATCGAACCGGCGCGGTCCGGCCTGGGGCGCGGCGCCGCTGAACCGGGGCGCCAGGAGCGAGAGGCCGACGACGACGGGACCAAGCATCAGCACGCGCACGAGCTTGACCAGCGTGCCGATCTGCGTCGCGGCGAGACCGGCCGGAACGGTGGCGGCGAGAACCTGCGGCACCGCGTAGACCGTCAGCCCCGCGAGAATGCCGTACTGGCCGGCGCCGAGCCCCAGCAGCGGGATCAGCAGCGGCAAGCCGAGCACCATCAGCACGCCGAGAATGGCCGTGAAGGAGATCGAGGAGGCGACGTCGTCGCTGCTCGCGCCGATGACGGGCGCGACCGCCGCGATGGCCGAGTTGCCGCAGATCGAGTTGCCGCAGGCGATCAGGATCGAGATCCGCACAGCGAGCCCGAGCAGCCGGCTGATCGCGAAGCTCGCCATGATTGTTACCACCACGGTCGCTACGATCGCCGCGAGCAGCACGGGGCCGGAGGCGACGATTGCCGCGAAGCTGATCGAGGCACCGAGCAGCATCACGGCGACTTCGAGGAGTTGCTTGGCACTGAAGGCGATGCCGGAGCGCCAGAGTGGGCTCGGCGTCCAGAAGGTGCGGATCGCCATGCCGAGCAGGATCGCGATCACCAGTGCCTCGATATAAGGATGCTCGAACGCGCTCTCTTCGAGATGCTGCAGCCCGATCGAGACCAGCGTGACCGCGACGCAGAGCGCGATGCCCGGCGCCAGCTCCTGGAGGCGAGCGACCGGGGAGCGGGCATCGGGCGGCTTCATCAGGCGGTTTTTCTGCAGCATCCTCGGTCCTCGACACCCGATTCCGGTGTCGCCTTCACACCGCCTTCACGGCAAATCGTATCTGCCAATCGTCAAAAAATAGATTGATTTTCTACGTTGACCCCGCATCGCGGAATGCCCTTCCCATTGCAGCGGAAGGCATTGGCTGGGGTGTGAGATCTGCTGTCGCCCGCGCCCAGCGGCCGATCCAGATCGCGGAGGCCGCGCTGACGAGGCCGGCGAAGGCGCAATAGGCGCAGACCAGCCACGGTCGGTCCGCGCCCGAGTATTGCAGCAGCGCGGTCGCTACGATCGGGGTCAGGCCACTCGCGAAGATTCCGGAGAATTGGTAGACGAAGGAGATGCCGGTGTAGCGCACCCGTGCCGGAAACAACTCCGAGAACAGAGCCGCCTCCGGCCCGTAGACCGAGGCGTAGAGGATGCCGAACGGCACGATCAGCGCAAGCCAGATCGCCGCGGTGTCACCGCCGCTATTGAGAAATACCCAGAAGGCCGGGAAGGCCGAGAAGCCGGTCAGCAGCGAGCCCCA
>JAGTAM010000014.1 GCA_023422485.1 Pseudomonadota bacterium
GCTCAACCGCGATTACACCCTGGTGATGGGTACGGTGATTCTGGTGGCGGTGCTGGTGATCGTCTTCAACCTGATCGGCGACCTGATCGCCGCCGCCCTCGACCCGCGGGTGAGGCTGTCCGCATGAGCCGCGCGCTCGCCGGTCTCGCCCGCCGTCGCCTCGCCCGCGACCGGCCGGCCCTCGCGGCGCTGGCGAGCCTCGTGCTGATCGCGCTGGCCTGTCTGATCGGCCCGTCTCTCACCGGCCACCCGCCCGAGCGGATCTATCCGGATTTCGTCCGGATGCCCCCGAGCCTCGCCGCCCATCCGCAGCCCGACGAGCTGCGCCCGGCGCTGCAGCGCCTCGCCTTCCGGATGCGGGTGACACTGCAGGACGTGGTGCAGGAGGGCGACCGGGTCCGGCTGACGCTGAGCGCGGACAAACCCATCGACACGCGCGCCTTCCGCCTGCTGTCCCGCTCCGGCCTGTTCGGCGAGGCCAGGGTGCTGGAGCGGTCTGCCGACGGCCACCGGATCGTGGCCGAGGTGCCGATCCGAAAACGGTATTTCCTTCTCGGCACCGACGGGCTGGGGCGCGACCTCCTCACCCGCTGCCTCGCGGCGGGGCAGGTCTCCCTGCTGATCGGGCTCACCGCGGCGCTCGCCGCGCTCCTCATCGGTGTCGCCTACGGCGCGGTCTCCGGCATGGCCGGAGGCGCGGTCGATGCGCTGATGATGCGCCTCCTCGACATCCTCTACGCCCTGCCCTTCGTGTTCCTCGTCATCATGCTGCTGGTGTTCTTCCGCGCCGGCCTATGGCTGGTGCTCGTTGCGGTGGCGGCGGTCGAATGGCTCGACATGGCCCGCATCGTCCGCACCCAGACGCTCTCTCTCAAGGGCCGCGACTTCGTCCGCGCGGCCTACGCCCTGGGGCTCTCGACGCGCGCGGTGATCGCCCGCCATGTCGTGCCCAATACACTCGGCCCGATCATCGCCGCCGCGACCTTGCTGGTGCCGCGGGTGATCCTGCTGGAGAGCTTCCTGTCGTTCCTCGGCCTCGGCGTGCAGGAGCCCGACACCTCCTGGGGCGTGCTGATCGCGGAAGGATCGCGGGCGCTCGAATCCGCGCCTTGGATGCTGGCCGCGCCCGCGGGCTTCCTTGTCGTCACATTGGTGGCGCTCAATCGGCTCGGCGACGGGCTCGGCGAGGCGCTCGACCCCAGGCTTCAGAGCATCGCCCCGAAAGGTGGCCGCCGGGTTTCGGAACCGGGCAATGCGGAAACAGGGCGATAGAGCATCGGCCAGAGAGGTGGGAG
The DNA here is from genome assembly GCA_023422485.1 of Pseudomonadota bacterium. Lineage (GTDB taxonomy): Bacteria > Pseudomonadota > Alphaproteobacteria > Rhizobiales > Beijerinckiaceae > Methylobacterium. The sequence continues at coordinate 1,296 of JAGTAM010000014.1, forward strand.
CCGGCTTTCGGAAAAAGCCGAGGCGGCACAAGAACGTGGAGCATCGTGCTGGATCCGTTATCCAGCACGATGCTCTAGCGCGATTCGGCTGGCAGGTAGCCCTGATAGACGATGCGCACCGTGCGGCGCTCTCCGGGCAGTTCCGACACGGGGATCGCCTTCGACCCGCGTAAGGCCGGGGCGGACTCGACTCGGCCGGGCTCGGAGGCGGCGGGGGGCGCCTTGGGGCGCAGCGCCCAGCGCTCGGTCCCGCTGGCGCTGGCGAGCGTGGAGACCGCGATCACGGCTCCCATTGCCGCCAGTCCGGCGGCCATCGGGGGAAGCAGGGTCCTGACGGAACGGGGTGCGAAAAAAGTCATGGCGGGTGGCCCGGCGAATGGGGCCATTCCACAACCTGAAGCGTTTCCGAACGCTGTCGCGCGCCCTCTGCAGACCCTTGCCGGGCCGGGGTTGCGAACACTTTTACCGAGTCAGGGTAAACGGAGGGTCCATGACGAGCCGAGCGGATGGTCAGGCCGGGACGGCGGCGCCCGAGCGCGTCGCGGCCGGAACGGTCATCGACACCGACATCTCCGCCCGGCTCGACCGTCTGCCCTTCGGCCGCTTCCACACCCTCGTCATCGTCGCGCTCGGCATCACCTGGGTGCTCGACGGGCTCGAAGTGACGCTGGCCGGCGCCCTCGTCGGGGCGCTGCGCAAGGAGCCGATGTCCTTCACCGAGTTCGACGTCGGTTTGGCGGCGAGTTCCTACCTCATCGGCGCGGTCGTCGGCGCCGTCGGCTTCGGCTGGCTCACCGACCGCATCGGCCGGAAAAAACTGTTCTTCATCACGCTGGCCCTCTACCTCATGGCCACCGCCGCCACGGGCCTGTCGTGGAATATCTGGAGCTTCTGCCTGTTCCGCTTCCTCACGGGGGCGGGCATCGGCGGCGAGTACACCGCGATCAACTCGACCATCCAGGAACTGATCCCGGCCCGCGTCCGCGGCTGGACCGACCTCGTCATCAACGGCTCGTTCTGGATCGGGGCGGCGCTGGGCTCCTTCCTGTCGATCGCGCTGCTGCGCCCGGAATGGATCGACCCGGCCTGGGGCTGGCGCATCGCCTTCTTCGTGGGCGGCGGCATCGGCCTCGTGATCCTGCTCCTGCGCACCTGGATCCCCGAGAGCCCGCGCTGGCTCGTCACCCACGGCTACGCCGCGGAGGCCGACCGGGTGGTGACGGGGATCGAGAAGCGCTTCACGGATGAAGGGATCACCTTGCCCCCGCCCGACCCGTCGCGGCGCCTCAAGCTCAAGGTCCGCAGCCACACGCCGCTCTCCGAGGTGGCGCAGGCTATGTTCGTCACGAGCCGCCGCCAGACCATGGTCGGGCTGGCGCTGATGATCGCCCAGGCCTTCTTCTACAACGCCCTGTTCTTCACCTACGCCCTGGTGCTGGAGCGCTTCTACGACGTGCCCGGCGGCGATGTCGGCTGGTACCTGCTGCCCTTCGCGCTCGGCTCCTTCCTCGGCCCGCTGGTGCTGGGGCGGCTGTTCGACACGGTGGGCCGGCGCCCGATGATCGGCTTCACCTACGGCATCTCGGCGGTGCTGCTCGTCGTCGTCGGCCTCGTCTTCCGCGCCGACCTGCTCGGGCCGTGGGGGCAGACGGCCGCCTGGATGGGCGTGTTCTTCTTCGCCTCGGCGGCCGCGAGTTCCGCCTACCTGACGGTGGCCGAGACCTTCCCGCTCGAGATCCGGGCGCTGGCCATCGCCGCCTTCTACGCCATCGGCACCGGCATCGGCGGCGTCTCCGGCCCGCTGCTGTTCGGCGCCCTGGTCGAGACCGGCTCGCGCGACCTCGTGCTGGTCGGCTACTTCATCGGTGCGGCCCTGATGGCAGTGGCGGCCGTGGTCGGCTGGATCTGGGGCACGGCGGCCGAGGGCAAGTCGCTGGAGGACGTATCGAAGCCGCTGGCCTCGGCGTGAGGTTCACAAGGGCGTTGTTCGGCAAGGGGGCATCCCCTCGCTCCGCTTGCGGGGCGAGGGGTACCCGGCGGCTTACGAGCCGATCGACCTTGATGGACGAAGCGTGAGGCTCACGTCGGTCCGGAGGACGGTCCCGGTCCTTTCCGTCGCAGCCAGATCGCCGAGGCCGTCGCCAACGCGTCGAGCGGCAGGGTCACCGCGCCCTGGCGCTTGCCCCACAGTTCGAGGCCGCCGAAGCCGACGCGGCGGATCGTGAGCCACGCGCCGAACGGGAACACCGTCTCCGTCCCCTCGCCCGGACCGAAGCATTCCTCGAAGGCCAGGGGATCGACCATGATTGCGTCGTACTTGGCGAGATGGTCGACGATCGCGACCTTCGAGCGGAACGGGCCGCGGTCGCGGCGGAACGAGGCGAAGCAGGGTTCGAACTCGGTCAACGTCACCCGCAGCTTGCCGGCGATGCGCAGGTAGGGCGGGTTCGGGCCGGCCGTGTCGAAATTCTCCGAACCCCAGCCGGCTTCCCTCATCAGGGATTCAGCCAGCGTGACTGGTTCGCCCAGCGGAGCGACGGGTGCCTGCCCATCGAACGCAGCCGCGGGAGGGGCGGTCACGCCGCCCTCGACCAAGCCGCCCTCGACCAGACCGCCGGGGTTGGCGCCGTTCGGAGGAGAGCCGCTCTCGGTCACGCCACCGTGGATCATGCCACGTCCTCGCGCCTGCCACCGCTCCGCGGGAGCGGAAAAGAGGCATTATTTCGCATTTAACGTGAGGGCGCGAGCAGTTTCTTTCAAGGGGCGGCCGCTCACCCGCAGAAGGCGGGTGCGCGGGGTTCGCCCGGAAAAGAAATCAATCCTCGTCGTCGTCCTCGTCGATGCGGCTCATGCCCTTGAGCTTGGCGAAGACCGCGTCGGCGTTGAGATCCTCGTCCTCGCGGTCCTCCTCCCGCTCCTCGGCGGCCGGGGCGGTCGAGATCTCGGTCGGCAGGAGCTTGGCGCCGCCGTCGGTCGGCAGCACGGCGGGGCGATCCTTGGCGGCGCGCTGCACCTCGAAGTCGAGGTCGATCTGCGAGCACAGGCCAAGCGTCACCGGGTCCATCGGCTGGAGCGAGGCGGAGTTCCAGTGGGTCCGCTCGCGGATCTGCTGGATCGTCGCCTTGGTGGTGCCCACCAGGCGGATGATCTGCGCGTCCTTCAGCTCGGGATGGTTGCGGATCAGCCAGAGGATCGCGTTCGGCCGGTCCTGGCGGCGCGAGAGCGGGGTATAGCGCGGGCCCTTGGTGGTGCGCTTCACCTCGGGCAGCTTGACCTTCGAGACCGCGACCTTGAGCCGGTAATGCGGCGACTTCTGCGCCTTCTCGATCTCGTCACGGGTGAGCTGGCCGGTGGTGATCGGGTCGAGGCCCTTGATGCCGGCCGCGACCTCGCCGTCGGCGATGCCCTTCACCTCGAGCGGGTGCAGCTTGCAGAAATCGGCGATCTGCTCGAAGGCGAGCGAGGTGTTCTCGACGAGCCACACGGCGGTCGCCTTGGGCATCAGCGGACCTTGGGACATCGGACAAAGCTCCAGGCGGTT
>JAGTAM010000062.1 GCA_023422485.1 Pseudomonadota bacterium
GCTTCTATATCTGCGGGAGGAGCGCGGCGATCCGGAGCCGAGAAGCGCGCTGTTTCCCCTCGGCCTATTGCCAAATCATCCCGGGCAAGTTACGCAATTGAAGCGAGGCCGAGCGGCCGCTTTGCCGAGGGCGAGCGGCTGCGAATGGCTCTGCGATTTTGCCGTCCGCCTGGCTCCCGCCGGGCTACTTCGACCAGGAGTTCCCCAAAATGGCGTTCCGCCTCTCCTCTGCCGTTCTCCTCGCCGCGCTCGTCGCGGCCCCGGCCTACGCGGCCCCGACGACCACGACGAAGGTCGACATCGCCGCCTTCGACCCGGACAAGGATGGCACCGTCGACCTCAAGGAGGCCCAGGCCGCCGGCTCCGCCGCCTTCGACAAGCTCGATCCGGATAAGGACGGCACCCTCGATGCCAAGGAGCTGAAGGGCCGCATCAGCGAGGCCGAGCTCAAGAAGCTCGATCCGGACAACGACGGCACCCTCGACAAGAAGGAATACCTCGCTGCCATCGAGGCTCAGTTTAAGGCCGCTGATCCGGACAACGACGGCACCATCGATGCCAAGGAACTGGCGAGCCCGGCCGGCTCGGCTCTGGTCAATCTGATTCGCTAAGTTTCCCGACATTCGGGACGAAGGAGGGTGCGGATTGCGGTCCGCGCCCTTTTTCATGCTCGGCGGACTTCCAGCCGCCGTTCGGCTCTCCCGGGCGAAGCGTCGCAGACCGGAACCCTCAGGCGGTCTGACGGGCTTTCTCGGCCGAAGCGGCGGTCACAGAACCGGCCCGCGAAAAGCCATTCGGAGGAGCCCGAACCCCATGCGCATAGCCTTCAGCCTGCCCATCGCCGTCGTTGCCCTCGCTGCGTCGGGGCCCGCCCTGGCGGTGAACTGCAAGGACGATATTGCAGCGGTGGAGCGCCGGCTCAACAGCGTCGGTGCGGAGCAGGTGACCGGCAAGGAGCCGCCGGGCGGCCCTACCGCCTCGGCCTCATCGAAAGCCCTCGACAAGCCGCCGGCCGGCGCCCCCTCCGACCCCGCGACCAAGCCGACGAAAGCCGGCGTCGAGGAGGCTCGTACCCTCCTCGCCAAGGCCAAGGAGCAGGAGAAGGCCGGTCAGGAGACCGCCTGCCAGGACACGATGACCAAGGTGAAGGAAAAGGCCGGCGCGCTGCCGTGATCCGGCACGACGGGGAAGAGGCTCGTCTCACCTAACGAAGAAGGCCCGGAGCCGCGCTCTGGCGGTTCCGGGCCCCGTCCCGTTCGAAGTCTCGAGGATCCTCAATACGCGTTGTCGGTCTTGAAGAGCGCGAGCGGCGTGGTGAGCAGGATCTTGAGGTCGAACAGGATCGACCAATTCTCGATGTAGTGCAGGTCGTGTTCGACCCGGCGCTGGAGCTTCTCGCTGGTGTCGGTCTCGCCGCGCCAGCCGTTGATCTGCGCCCAGCCCGTGATGCCGGGCTTCACCTTGTGGCGGGCGAAGTAGCCGTCCCCCACCTGATCGTAGAGGGTGTTGGCCGCCTTGGCCTGGATCGCGTGCGGGCGCGGCCCGACCAGGGAGAGGTCGCCGCGGATCACGTTGAAGAGCTGAGGCAGCTCGTCGAGCGAGGTCTTGCGGATGAAGCGACCGACCGGCGTCACGCGGGGATCGGTCTTGGTGACGAGCTGCGCCGCGCCGGCATCGCAGCGATCGACATACATCGAGCGGAACTTGAAGATCTCGATCAGCTCGTTGTTGAAGCCGTAGCGCTTCTGCCGGAACAGCACCGGTCCCGGAGACGTGAACTTCACCGCGATCGCGACGGCCAGCATCACGGGCGAGAGAGCCGCCAGCAGCAGCAGTCCGACGAAACGGTCGAATACGCCTTTCAGGATGACATCCCAATCGGCGAGCGGCTTGTCGAACACGTCGAGCAGGGGCACGTCACCGAGATAGGAATAGGCGCGCGGGCGCAGGCGCAATTTGGTCGCGTGGGCCGAGAGACGGATATCGACCGGCAGGACCGAGAGCTTGGCGAGCATCTGCAGGATGCGGGTCTCGGCCGAGATCGGCAGCGTGAACACCACGAGATCGAGTGGAGCGTGGCGCGCGTAAGTGACGAGGTCGCTCACATTGCCGAGCTTGGGGTGGCCGGCCACCTCGGTGCCGGAGCGGTCGTCGCCCCGGTCGTCGAACACGCCGATGATGCGGATGCCGCTCTCGCCGCCGGATTCCAGCGCCCGGATCAGTTCCTCGGCAGCCGGACCGCCGCCGACGATGGCGGTCCGGCGGTCGAAGCGGCCCTTGGCCATCTGCATGCGCACGAAGGCCGACAACACGGTACGGCCGCCCAGCAAAAATCCGAGGCCGGCCATGTAGTAGCTGAGCAGCCAGATCCGGGAGTAGTGGTCGGCGATCTTGGCGAGCACCATCGCCGCAGCCACCATCAGGAAAGCCACCGACCAGCCGGTGGCGAGCCTCACCGCCGTTCTCGGCAGGTCGCGGAACGCGCCGATCCGGTAGCTGCCCGATGCCTGGAACAACCCCAGCGCCGCGACGGTGACGGCGAGGATCGCGGTCACGTAGCGCGGCGCCAACGGCACGACGCCGCGCAGCAGCGCTTGGTGCAAAGCGAGGCCAAGGAGAATCAAGCCGCAGAATTCGGCGAGCCGGACACAGCCGGCCAGCACGACCGGTGAGAGCCATGAAGCCCGCCGTGGCGCCTCCGGTGCAGAGAGCTGCGACGCGCCCGGTCGATCATCCGCCATATCGAGCGTCAGCGGCGCCGGAACGGAGGTCAGCACGTCGCCTTGCTCGGCGGCCTTGAGCAGATCTCGAACGTCGATGGCACTCATAGGAATGTTCCACGTGAAAACGTCGAGCCTCTCCGGCAGCGGAGTATGAGGGACCGGTCTTCACGAAAGCCTAAGATGCGGGCTGGCTCGGTTGGCCCGAGACGAGACAGGCGGTGGATCATCGTCACGCTCATGCCGCGGCAGCCGAGGCGGCACTCACACGCTTGGCGCGGAACGCGGCGGCGTAGCCGCACAACACGTCCGTCGCCATGCGATTCATGGAGAAGCGGGTTCGCAGCGAGTCGCTGAGCGCGCGCGCGCGCCCCTCCCGGGTTGCGGGGTCCTCGTCGAGGATGCGGATGATGGCAGCGCTGAGCGCCTCGTCGTCACCGGGCGGCACCAGATCCCCGGACAGCGCGCCGAAGATCTCGGGGATGCCGCCGACATTGGTGGCCACGAGCGGCTGGCCGGCCGCGGCCGCCTCCAGCACGACGTAGGGAAGCGACTCGGCAAGTGAGGGCACCACCATGACCCGTCCGCGGCCGAGCACCGGCCGGATGGCCTGGGGCGGCTCGAAGGCAATGGCGTCGCGCAGGCCGAGATTCTCGGCCATGGCCGCGAGGCTCTCCGTATCGGGCCCCGAGCCGACCATGAGCAGGCGCAGGTTGCGGCCCCGACCGCGGACCCGCGCGACGGCTCGCAGCAGCACCGGAAGGCCCTTGGCCTCGCGCAGTTCGCCGACATAGACGAGGTCGAACGGATCCTGCGAGGTTCCGACCGGCGTGAACTCGGCCTCGGCAATGC
>JAGTAM010000152.1 GCA_023422485.1 Pseudomonadota bacterium
CCGCCGTCGCGCCCGCCACCGAAGCGGCCGCGACAGCCCCCGCGAGCCCGAGCGCGCGGATCGTCCCCCCCGTCATTCTTGTTCTCCGAAGCGTCTTTTTGCAGACCCAAGTCCCATCCGCGATGGAAGAGGATCGCGCGCATCCGGTCCAGAGGCGGAAAACCGAAAATAGAATTATATATCAATTGAGGAGTTTATGTCACGGAACCGGGGCGTCCCTGCGCCTGTATGAACCGAAGGACCGAGAGGTGCGGGCCTCAAGGCACCGCTTGCACCCTCGATCGGTCGCGGCCATGGTCTCGCCCCTCTGGGCGAGCCTCGATCAGGACGGAGACGCCGACGATGAAGTTGATCCGGCACGGAGCGAGCGGTGACGAGAAGCCGGGCCTCGTGGACGCGAAGGGAGGCTTGCGCGATCTGTCGGGCACCCTGCGCGACATCGCCGGAGCGGGCCTCTCGCGGGAATCGCTCGACCGGCTCGCGCGGATCGACCCGACAAGCCTGCCGCTGCTGCCCCCCGGCACCCGCCTCGGCCCCTGCGTCGGCGGCACCCGCAACTTCGTGGCGATCGGCCTGAACTACGCCGACCACGCCGCCGAGACGGGCGCGGCGATCCCGTCCGAACCCATCATCTTCAACAAGGCGCCCTCCTGCATCGTCGGCCCCAACGACACGGTGATCCTGCCCAAGGCCTCGGCCAAGACCGACTGGGAGGTGGAGCTCGCCGTAGTGATCGGCGCCCGCGCCTCTTACGTCCACGCCAACGAGGCCCTGCGCTACGTGGCGGGCGTGTGCATCTGCAACGACCTGTCCGAGCGCGAATTCCAGATGGAGCGCGGCGGCACCTGGACCAAGGGCAAGGGCTGCCCGACCTTCGGCCCGCTCGGCCCCTGGCTCGTCACCCTCGATGAGATCCCGGACCTGAAGAACCTCTCGATGAGCCTCGACCTCAACGGGCGGCGGATGCAGACGGGCTCGACGGCGACGATGATCTTCGATGTCGCCCAGCTCGTGGCCTATGTCTCGCACTTCATGATGCTGGAGCCCGGCGACGTCATCACCACCGGGACCCCGCCGGGCGTCGGCCTCGGCATGAAGCCGCCGCGCTACCTCAGGAGCGACGACGAGATGGTGCTGCGCATCGACGGGCTCGGCGAGCAGCGCCAGCGGGTGGTGGCCTTCGACGACTGGACCGCCAAGGTCGCCGCCGGCGAACCGACGAACTGACGGACGGACGACGATGACCGCCTCCCCGCAGGACCGGCCCGGCCCGGCCGTCTTCCTCGGCGGCGGCCCCGGCCTCAAAGTCGCCTACGCCGCGGATCCGCTGCGGCGCGCGGGTTTTGCGCGGGACTGGGCCTTCTTCGAACAGCCCGGATGCGGCGGCGGATCCGAACCCGCCACCGCGGACAGCGTGCTCGACGCGGCCGCCAGCTTCGTGACCGGGCGCGTGGGGGAGCGGCCGGTGACGCTCGTCGCCCATTCCTGGGGGGCGTGGCTCGCCCTGGCCCTGCTCGATCGCCTGCCGCCGGGCACGATCGCCCGTGCCGTGCTGCTCCACCTGGCCCCGCCGACCCGCGCCGGGCTCGACGCGGGCGTGGCCGCCCTGTTCGCCCGGCTCTCGCCCGAGGCGATGGGCCGGGCCGCGCCGCTGATGGCGCGGACCGCTCCGGAGGCCGGCCGCGCCATCATGGCGATCCTGCTGCCGGCCTATTGCGGCCGGCAGAGCGACCTGCCCGCGCTCGACCTCGCCCTGGCCCCGCCGGTCTATCACGGCATCTCGGCCAGCCTCGGCGATTTCGATCAGCGCGGGATCGTGGCGGCGCAGGCGGACCGCCTCACCCTCGTCTTCGGCGAGGCCGACGTGTTCTCGCGCGACCTCTTCGCGCAGCACGGCGTCGATCCGGCCGGCCTGGATGTCGCCACCCTGCCCGGCGGCCATTTCGGCTTCCTCGAGGATGTGAGCGGCTTCGAAGCCATCCTGCGCCGGCGGGGCGTGATCTAGTCTCACGCCATGGCGCTTCCCTCCCTGCCGCTGCCGGACCGGCCTTCGGTCGCCGTGCTGCCCTTCGCGGATCCGGCGGGCGATTTCGACACGCAGGCGCTGGCCGACGGCCTGTCGGAGCACGTCACCGACGCGCTCGCCTGCACGCCCGGCCTGTTCGTGAGCGCGCGCAACTCCGCCTTCACCTTCAAGGGCCGGGCAGTGCCGCCGGACGAGGCGGCCGGGCGGCTCGGCGTCGCGCATATCCTCACCGGCACCCTGTCGCGGGCGGGCACGCGCCTGCGGGTCGAGGCCCGGCTGCACCGGACGGCGGCCGAGCGGCCGGTCTGGGCCGAGGAACTCGACGCGGACGAGGGCGCCGTCCACGCCCTGCGTAGCCGGATCGTCGCCGGCACGGTGGCGGCCTTGGCGCCCGGCCTCGCCCGCGGCGCCGCGCGGGAGCGGGCAGGGCCGCCGCTCGATGCGGGCGTCTACGCGCCGTTCCTGTCCACCTACTCCAACCACGCCATGCCCAGCGCCGAGAGCGTGCGCCTGCGCATCGCCTCGATCGAGGCGGTGCGCCGTCTCGTGCCGGATCACCCCCTGCCCTATGCGCTGCTGGCGCAGTGCTACACCAACCTCGTCGTGCAGGGCTGGAGCGCGGATGCGGCCCCCGACTGCATCGAGGGCGCCCGCCTCGCCCGCCTCGCCCTGGAGCGGGACGACGGCGATCCGGCGGTGCTGATGATGGCCGGGCACACCCTCGCCTTCCTGGCCCAGGACTACGACACGGCGCTCGGCCTGCTCGACCGCTCCCTCGCCCTCAACCCGAACAGTGCCGCCGCCTACGAGCGCAGCGGCTGGGTGCGCTGCTACGTCGGCGAGGCAGAGCTGGCGGCGCGGCATTTCCGGGCGGCCAAGCGGCAGAGCCCGCTCGACCCCAACACCTTCCGCTTCGATTCCGGCCTCGGGCTCGCCCTGTGCATGGCCGGCGCGCACGACGAGGCGCTGACCTGGCTCGACCGCGCGATGGCGGAGGACCCGACCTGGACCAGCACCCACCGCGTCCGCGCCGCGAGCCTCGCCTGGCTCGGCCGGCAGGCAGAGGCGGAGGCCGCCGCCGCCCGCTTCCTCGAACTCGAACCGAGCTACCGGGTCAGTCGCGCCATGCGCCTCTACCGGCCCTCGCCCGGCAAGGAGCGGTTCGTCGAGGGGATGCGGCGGGCCGGCGTCCCGTTTGAATAGCCAGGCTTGATTTTTCCCGCGCCTTCGCCCTCAAAGAAGCGCATGAGCGACACCGTGGTCTCCCTCACCTCTTCCGCCGCCCCGGCCGCGATCCGGCACGACTGGACGCTCGCCGAGATCCAGGCGATCCACGACATGCCGCTGCTCGATCTCGTGCACCGGGCCGGCGTCGTGCACCGGGCGCACAACGACCCCGCCGACATCCAGCGGGCGGCACTCCTGTCGATCAAGACCGGCGGCTGCCCCGAGGATTGCGCCTACTGCCCGCAATCGGCCCACCACAAGGGCGCGAACCTTCCCCGCGAGCGGCTGATGCCGGTGGACGCCGTGCTGAAGGAGGCGGCCGCCGCCAAGGCCAACGGCGCGCACCGCTTCTGCATGGGCGCGGCGTGGCGCAAGCCCAAGGATGGGCCCGAATTCGACGCGGTGCTGGAGATGGTGCGCGGCGTGCGCGGGCTCGGCATGGAGGCCTGCGTGACGCTGGGCATGCTGACGCAAACCCAGGCGCAGCGCCTCGCCGAGGCCGGTCTCACCTCCTACAACCACAACCTCGACACCGGCCCCGAATTCTACGGCGACATCATCTCGACCCGGACCTACGACGACCGGCTCCAGACCCTGGAGCATGTGCGGCAGGCCGGCATCGGCGTCTGCTGCGGCGGCATTGTCGGGATGGGCGAGCGGGTGCGCGACCGGGCCGAGATGCTGCTGGTGCTCGCCAACCACGCGCCGCACCCGGAGAGCGTGCCGATCAACGCGCTGGTGGCCGGCGAGGGCACCCCGCTGGAGGACCGCCCGCCGATCGATCCGCTCGACCTCGTGCGGATGTGCGCCACCGCCCGCATCGTCATGCCCAAGGCCCGCGTGCGCCTCAGCGCCGGCCGCAAGAGCCTGACCCGCGAGGCGCAGATCCTGTGC
>JAGTAM010000268.1 GCA_023422485.1 Pseudomonadota bacterium
GAACGAGGCGTTCACATGCGCCACGCCGGAGACGATGTTCTTGCGTTCGCGGCGGCGGACGCGGGTCGGTTCCTTGGCCATCTTGTTCTCGCTGGTCCTTCAATCACGCCCGTAACACCAGGCGCTCGGGATTCTCTTGTCAGTCGGGCGCGGTCGCCGTGCGGATCCGCCCCGATCGATCGCCGACGTCGAGGGATACCCGACGCGACGGAAGGACGGCCGAGCGAAGCACGGCCGTCGGATGCCAGATTACTTCTTCTTGCCGGCGATCGGCTTCGACTTGCCCTTGCGGGTGCGGGCGTTGGTGTGGGTGCGCTGGCCGCGGACCGGGAGCTGCTTGCGGTGACGCAGGCCGCGGTAGCAGCCGAGATCCATCAGGCGCTTGATGTTCATCGAGACTTCGCGGCGCAGATCGCCCTCGACGATGTAGTCGCGGTCGATGGTCTCGCGGATCTGGAGCACCTCGGCGTCGGTGAGCTGGTTCACGCGACGCTCGGCCGGGATACCGACCTTCTGCGTGATCTCCTCGGCCTTCTTCGCGCCGATGCCGTGAATGTACTGAAGCGCGATGACGACGCGCTTGGCGGTCGGGATGTTGACGCCTGCGATACGGGCCAAGATGTTCTCTCCATGGGGCGGGACACTGGCCCGCCATCACACAAGGATAAGCGCGCGTCCGGTGGAGGCCGGCCCCTGCGCGCCCGCCCGAAACGACAAATCGGTCCGCAAGCAGCCTCTCAGAGGTGCCCCGAACCACATCCCGCTTGGACGAAGGGGGTCCGCCTAGCGCGACCCCGCCGACTTGTCAACGCTTTGCAAACCGAATTGCGCAAGGCGAGCGACCGCGCAAGGCAGATCATGAAGAAGCCCGCCCCGTCGGAACGGGAGCGGGCTCGACCATCGTCGTCCGGAGCAACGGTTCAGGACGCTGCCGTCTCACGGAAGCCGTCGAGCAGGCTGGTCACATCCCCGGTCACATCGTTGATCGGCTTCATGCCGTCGATCTTCCGCAGGAGGCCGGTGCCGGCATAGTAGTCCGAGAGCGGCGCGGTCTGCCGCTTGTAGGCGTCGAGGCGGGTTTTGAAGACCTCCGGCGTGTCGTCCTTGCGCACCGGCTGGCCGCGGGCGGCGGTCTCCTCGGCACGCCGGGCGATGCGGCCAACGAGGGCGTTCTCGTCCACGACGAACTCCACCACCGCGTCGAGGGCGATGCCCTTCTCCGCCAGCATTGCGTCGAGGGCCTTGGCCTGCTCGACCGTGCGCGGAAAGCCGTCGAGGATGAAGCCGTTCTTGGCGTCCGCCTCCTCGATGCGGTCGGCGACGATGCCGACCACGACCGCGTCCGGCACGAGGCCGCCGCTCTCCATGATCGACTTCGCCTCGAGTCCCACCGGCGTTTCGGCGGCGACGGCCGCGCGCAGCATGTCGCCCGTCGACAATTGCGGGACGCGATAGCGCTCCACGATACGCTCGGACTGTGTGCCCTTACCTGCTCCCGGCGGTCCGAGCAGAATGATCCGCATAGCGTCTCCCCGTCCTTAAGGCCCGGCGACGGGCTCGTTCTTCATGGGCGGCGCACCTGCCTTCACGGGTCGCGCCGTCGTCACACCGCCTTGATGCGCAATTCCCCTGCGCGCGTCCACCGAACCTTCGTCGAAGGTCGTCCTGTCGGCGGCCCTGTCAGCGGCGTCGGGTGGTCGAGGCGCCGCGCAGCTTGGCCTTCTTCACGAGGCCCTCGTACTGGTGCGCCATCAGGTGCCCATGGATCTGCGCCACCGTATCCATGGTGACCGAGACCACGATCAGCAGCGAGGTGCCGCCGAAGCCCAGGGCCGCGGAGGTGTAGGAGGCGACGATCTCCGGCACCAGGCAGACGAAGGTGAGGTAGGCCGCGCCGATCACCGTGATGCGGGTTAGCACCTTGTCGATGAAGGCGGCGGTGCGCTCGCCGGGCCGAATACCGGGGATGAAGCCGCCCTGCTTCTTCAGGTTGTCGGCGGTCTCCTGCGGATTGAAGACGATCGCCGTGTAGAAGAACGTGAAGAAGATGATCAGGCCGGCATAGGCCAGCATGTAGAGCGGCCGGCCGTGGCCGAGATAGGCCGTGAGCGTCCCGAGGATGCCGGTCGAACCCTGGTTGGCCGAGAAGCTCGCCACCGTGGTCGGCAGCAGGAGCAGCGAGGAGGCGAAGATCGGCGGGATCACGCCCGAGGTGTTGAGCTTCAGCGGCAGGAACGAGGATTGGCCCTCGTACATGCGGTTGCCGACCTGACGCTTGGGGTAGTTGATCAGGAGGCGGCGCTGGGCGCGCTCCATGAACACGATGAAGTAGATCAGCGCGACCGCCGCGATGCCGGCGCCGAGCAGGATGGCGGGCGAGAGCGCCCCGGTGCGGGTGAGTTCGAGTGCCCCGAAGATCGAAGCCGGCAGGTGGGCCACGATGCCCGCGAAGATGATCAGCGAGGAGCCGTTGCCGATGCCGCGCGAGGTGATCTGCTCGCCGATCCACATCAGGAACAGCGTGCCGCCGGTCAGC
>JAGTAM010000271.1 GCA_023422485.1 Pseudomonadota bacterium
TTTCTCTTCCACCGGGGGGGGCGGGCCCCGGCCCCCCCCTTCTTCATTTGGGCCGGGGCGTGTTTGCCCTGCGGCCCCGGCCCGCCTCGATCGCGCGCTTGCAGGAATGCGAACGACGCGCGAAGGCAGCCCCGGACGACTGGCCAAGGACAGCGGTGATGGATCTCGACGCTCTCGAACGCGATCTTCTCGGGCAGATCGAGCAGGCAGGGGACGAGGCCGGCCTGGAGGCCCTGCGCGTGGCGGCCCTCGGCAAGAAGGGCAGCGTCTCCGAACTGCTGAAGACGCTGGGCACGATGACGCCCGACGAACGCAAGGAGCGCGGGCCCCTCATCAACGGCCTGCGCGATCGGGTGCAGGGCGCGATCTCCCAGAAGCGCGAGGCGCTGGCGAACGCCGCCCTCGATGCGCGGCTCGCCGCCGAGCGCATCGACGTGACTCTTCCCTTGCGCGAAGCGCCGGAGATCCGCGGCCGCATCCACCCGATCAGCCAGGTGATCGAGGAGATCACCGCGATCTTCGCTGATCTCGGCTTCTCGGTGGCGGAAGGGCCGGACATCGAGACGGACGAACTGAACTTCACCGCGCTGAACTTCCCCGAGGGGCACCCGGCGCGAGAGATGCACGACACGTTCTTCTTGGCGCCAGACCATCTCGGCCGGCGCAAGCTCCTGCGCACCCACACCTCACCGGTGCAGGTGCGCACCATGCGGGCCAAGCAGCCGCCGATCCGGGTGATCATGCCCGGCCGCACCTACCGGCACGATTCCGACCAGACCCACACGCCGATGTTCCATCAGGTCGAGGGCCTCGTCATCGACCGCTCGGCCAACATCGCCAACCTGAAATGGGTACTCGAATCGTTCTGCCGCGCCTTCTTCGAGGTCGAGGCGGTGACGATGCGCTTCCGCCCCTCGTTCTTCCCCTTCACCGAGCCCTCGGCCGAGGTCGATATCCAGTGCTCGCGAAAAGGCGGCGAGCTGCGCTTCGGCGAGGGCACCGATTGGCTGGAGATCCTGGGCTGCGGCATGGTCCACCCGAACGTGCTGCGCAGCGGCGGGCTCGACCCGGATCAGGTCCAGGGCTTCGCCTTCGGCATGGGCATCGACCGGCTCGCCATGCTCAAATACGGCATGCCGGACCTGCGCCCCTTCTTCGAGGCGGATGTGCGCTGGCTGGAGCATTACGGCTTCCGGCCGATCGACGTGCCGAGCCTCGTGGGTGGCTTGACCGCCTGAGCCCCGCCGCCCCGCCTTTCGATCCCGGCCCGGTCCGCTCCGGCGGCCGCGAGGATGTTCTGAGATGAAATTCACCCTCTCCTGGCTCAAGGACCACCTCGACACCGAGGCCTCCCTCGACGCAATCGCGGAGACGCTGACGCGGATCGGCCTCGAAGTCGAAGGCATCGAGGACAAGGCGGCCGCGCTTCGCCCCTACGTGATCGCACGGGTGATCTCAGCCGAGCAGCACCCCAACGCCGACCGCCTGCGGGTGTGTCAGGTCGATGCCGGCGACGGGCAGCCGCTCCAGGTCGTGTGCGGCGCGCCGAACGCGCGCACCGGCATGCTCTCGGTCTTCGCGCCTCCGGGCACCTACGTGCCGGGCAAGAACATCACTCTCTCGGTCGGCACGATCCGCGGCGTCGAGAGCCGCGGCATGCTCTGCTCCGGGGCGGAGCTGGGCCTCAGCGAGGATCACGACGGAATCCTCGACCTGCCCGCCGAGGCACCGGTCGGGACACCCTACGCCGTCTGGGCCGGGCTCGACGATCCGGTGATCGAGATCAACCTGACGCCGAACCGCTCGGACTGCGCCTCGATCCACGGCATCGCCCGCGATCTCGCCGCCACCGGCATCGGCACCCTCAAGCGCGAGCCGATGCCGCCGCTGCGCGGCGAAGGCGCCTGCCCGACTCCTGTGACGCTGCGCTTCGACGCGCACGACAAGGCACTGTGCCCGCTCTTCGCCCTCCGCCTCGTGCGCGGCGTGAAGAACGGCCCCTCACCGGAGTGGATGCAGAAGCGCCTGCGGGCGATCGGCCTGCGCCCGATCAACGCGCTCGTCGACATCACCAATTACATGACCTTCGACCGCGGCCGGCCGCTGCACGTCTTCGATGCGGGGAAGGTCGCGGGCGGCCTCACCGTGCGGCGCGCCGAGGAGGGCGAAAGCCTGGTCGCGCTCGACGGCAAGACCTACCGGCTCGATTCCGACACGGTGGTGATCGCCGACGGCAACGGCGTCGAGTCGATCGGCGGCATCATGGGTGGGCAGGCGTCTGGCTGCGACGAGGGCACCACCGACGTGCTGATCGAGTCGGCCCTCTGGGATCCGCGCAACATCGCCCGCACCGGCCGGCGGCTGGGCATCCTCTCTGACGCCCGCTACCGCTTCGAGCGCGGCGTCGATCCGGCCTTCGCCCTGCCGGGGCTCGACCTCGCCACCCGCCTCGTGATCGACCTGTGCGGCGGCAGCCCGAGCGAGGCCACCGTCGCCGGCGAGATCCCGGATCTCGAC
>JAGTAM010000276.1 GCA_023422485.1 Pseudomonadota bacterium
CGTTCGGGATGATCCGTGGTGGGCACATCGACCTGTCGATCCTGGGTGCGATGCAGGTGGCGCAGAACGGCGACCTCGCCAACTGGATGATCCCCGGCAAGATGGTGAAGGGGATGGGCGGCGCGATGGATCTCGTCGCCGGAGTGAAGAAGGTCGTCGTGGTGATGGAGCACGTCGCCAAGAACAAGGACGGATCCGAGAGCCCCAAGCTGCTGAAGACCTGCGACCTGCCGCTCACCGGGACGCAGGTGGTCGACATGGTGATCACCGATCTCGGCGTCTTCACCATCGACAAGAAGGGCGAGGGCGGCATGACCCTGGTCGAGCTCGCCGACGGCGTCACCGAGGACGAGGTCCGCGCCAAGACCGAAGGCGCCTTCAAGGTCGCTCTGAACTGAGACCGCATAAGCCCGGCAGGGGAGGGCGGCCCGTTTCGGGACGTCTTCCGCCCGCCGCGGGCAGGCATGGCTAAGCAGGCATTAATCGGGATCGTCGAAAGCTTCGCATCGATCGGGACGGCGTCGTGAGAGCGCACCGGTCGGGGAGCTTTTCGCGATACGAAGGTGCGTGTGTATGCGTAGCGTTCCGGGAACGGACAACGTCATCCCCTTTCGCCGCCCGGCTGCGGCGCGGCAGGGAGCCATCGCCTCCGAATTCGGGGCCGTCGCGGCACCGCGGAGCCGTTCGCGGGCCGACCAGCGCAGCCTGATGGATGCGGTCTACGCCACAGGCAGCCTGCGAGTGGCAGCGGGCGACCGCGAGACCAAGCTGATCGCCTCGCGCCTCCAGGTCTACGGCTTTCTGACCATCGAGGAGATGGGCGAGGACGGCTCCCTGCGTCGCCTGCGTCCCTCCGAGGCGATCCGCGCCCGCTCCGAGCGGCCGTGGCGCCTGTCGAAGGCCGGCTACGGCTCGGGCCTCGCGGTGACGATCCCCTCCGTCGATGATTTCCTGTTCGAGCCGGCAGGCCTTCCGGCCTGATTTTTTCGAGGCTGCGATCGCTGCGCGGCTGCCCGAAGGCTCAGGTTCGCTCGCCATCCTGATCACCGCTGCCGGCCAGCGCCGCCCCGCGCTCGCCGCGGAGAAGGCGGGCCTGGATCTCGGCAGCGCGGCGGGCCGATCGCGCGTGTCTCGGTGAGACGGCCGTCGAAGGCGCCATCCCGCGCTTGACCGCAAGGAGATCCGGATCGCCCCAGCGCTCCATCAGGGCCTGGAACGCCGCGTGGCGGGCGGGATCGAAGGGGATGCGGCGACCGAGCCCGTCCTTGTAGGGATGCGGCGGGTGGAGCCCGCCGCAGGGCACGAAGCCCTTAGGGATTGGCGTCGTCGCCGCGTGGGTGCGTCCGGCCCGCAGCAGCTCCGGCAGGATGTGCGTGTGCGGTCCTTCTTGGCTCCTCTCCCCGGGGCCGGGAATCGGTGCGGTCACCTCGATCCGGCCGATGCGCGCGCAAAAAATCCGGTGCGGGCTCATCGCTGCGAGGCACGGGCCGATCGGGTGATCGGAAGCGAAGAGCGGCCGCCCGATGCCCGCACGCAGGCAGGCGATGACCTCTGGGTCGCACGTGCGCACGCAGGCATCGACCGCCAGCAGCCCGAGACCGAGATCGAACAGGATCGCCTCACGGTCCTCCTCGCGCGCCGCTTCCCGATCGGGACCGAGTTCGGTCACACTGCTCCGCCGGCTCATGGCACAGGCGGATAGGGGCAGGCAGAGAGCCACGGCGTGGTTGTAGCCGTCGGAGAAGCCGGTCTCGTAAGCGACGGGCCTGAGATCGGCGCTCCGCGTCAGCGCGATGGCGCCGCGGGCCGTGGCGAGTCCGATCCGCGCATCGGGCAGCGCCCGCACCGGCTCGTCCGCCTCGCGCATGAATTCGGCGAGGGCGCCGAAGCTCCCAAGGCTCCAAGCGACGCTGGCATCGGCCAGGGCATCGCGCAGGAGTGCTTCGACGTCAGCACTCTCTGCCCATGGTCTTCCGCGCGCGCCGATGTCCTGAATCTTCGTGTTTGGGTGGATCCAGGGTTACTCCCACTCGATCGTGCCGGGCGGCTTCGAGGTGATGTCGTAGGTCACCCGGTTGATGCCCTTCACCTCGTTGATGATCCGCGTCGCGACGCGGCCGAGGAAGGCCATGTCGAAGGGGTAGAAATCGGCGGTCATGCCGTCGACCGAGGTCACGGCGCGCAGGGCGCAGACGTGGTCGTAGGTGCGCCCGTCCCCCATCACGCCGACCGTCTTCACCGGCAGGATCACGGCGAAGGCCTGCCAGATCGTGTCGTAGAGCCCGGCCTGCCGGATCTCGTCGAGATAGATCGCATCGGCCTTGCGCAGGGCCTCCAGCTTCTCGCGGGTGATCACGCCGGGGCAGCGGAGGGCGAGGCCGGGGCCGGGGAAGGGGTGACGGCCGACGAAAGCCTCGGGCAGGCCGAGTTCACGACCGAGCAGACGCACCTCGTCCTTGAACAGCTCGCGCAGGGGCTCGACCAGCCGCATGTTCATGCGCTCCGGCAGGCCGCCGACATTGTGGTGGCTCTTGATCGTCACCGAGGGACCGCCGGAGAACGAGACGCTCTCGATCACGTCCGGATAGAGCGTCCCCTGGGCGAGGAAGGCGGCGCCGCCGATCTTCTTGGCCTCGGCCTCGAACACGTCGATGAACAGGCGGCCGATCGTCTTTCGCTTCACCTCGGGGTCATCGACGCCTTCGAGCGCGCCGATGAACAGATCCTGCGCCTGAACGTGGACGAGGGGGATGTTGTAGTGGTCGCGGAACAGGCGCACCACCTCGTCGCCTTCTCCGAGGCGCATCAGCCCGTGATCGACGAAGACGCAGGTGAGCTGGTCGCCGATCGCCTCGTGGATCAGCACCGCCGCGACCGAGGAATCGACGCCGCCGGACAGGCCGCAGATCACCTTCTCCTTGCCGACCTGCTCGCGGATCTTGGCGATCGCCTCCTCGCGGTAGGTTCCCATGGTCCAGTCGCCGGAGCAGCCGGCGATGTCGCGCACGAAGTTGCGGATCAACAGGGCGCCGTGGGGCGTGTGGTGCACTTCCGGATGGAACTGGACGGCGTAGTAGTGCCGGGCCTCGTCCGCGACTGCCGCGAACGGAGCGTTGCGCGACAGCGCGATGGTGGTGAACCCGTCCGGCAGCTTGGTGACGCGGTCACCGTGGCTCATCCAGACCGGGTACTTCTCGCCGACATGCCAGACGCCCTTGAAAAGGGGTGAGTCGGACAGGATCTCGACCTCGGCGCGGCCGAACTCGGCATGGTGCCCGCCCTCGACCTCGCCGCCGAGCTGGGCCGCCATGGTCTGCTGGCCGTAGCAGATGCCGAAGACCGGCACGCCGGCTTCGAAGATCTTCTGCGGCGCGCGCGGCGAAAGATCGGTCGTCACCGATTCCGGGCCGCCGGACAGGATCACGCCCTTGGGCCGGTGCTCGTCGAAGGCGGCCTCGGCCTTCGTGAACGGCACGATCTCGCAATAGACGCCCTCCTCGCGCACGCGGCGGGCGATGAGCTGCGTCACCTGCGAGCCGAAATCGACGATCAGGATCTTGTCGTGGTGGGACGTGTCGATGGTCATGCTGCCTCGGGCCTTCTGCGATACCGGTTAGACGAGGCCTCGGGACGGCGCAACGCGCGTGATGTCGGGGGCAGGGCAATCGATCGGGGCGGCGGCCGCGAATCTGCGATCCGAAAAGCCCTCGTAGAGGAGCGTGTTCCCGCCAAGGCGAGGCATCACATGCAGCCAAGCTCAGCACAACCGCGGCCGCCGCCAAGGCAACCGGCGTTGTTCCCGCGCAGAAAGCATCGAATGATCGTTTCGAACGATCTCTCTAAGCCGGAGAAGTTCCTGCGACCATCTCCGGATCACTTCCGTTAATCTGACGTTCACGATTTCAGGGCGACACGGCACCCCCTCGCAACGGACAGGAGTCATCCGACCATGAGAGCTGCCCTCTTCGGAATCGCCGTCACGCTCGCAGGTTTCGGCGTCGCCGCGCCGGCCCAGGCCCTTCCCCTCTCCGGTGCTGCCCCGCTCTCCGACGGCCTCTTCCAGCAGGCCCAGTACAATCGCCGGGTCATCCGCGGCCCGCGCTGCAAGACCGTCGTCACCAAGCGCCGCGGCCGCTTCGGCCGGGTGGTCGTCACCCGCGAGCGCCGCTGCTTCTGATCTGCGCCTGATCGCGTTGAACGCCGAACGGCCCCCGGAGACGGGGGCCGTTTCTGTTTGGATCTCGCGCGGACATGTGGACGCACGACGCGGCGCGCCTCTCGCGTCCGGGCGGCAGCCCGCGAACCTCATCGATCGGTGGTCACGGCTTCGAGATCCGATAGATGCCGGAGGCGGCCTGCCGCACCCACGCGGCGCGATCCGAACGGAGCGCGTCGACAGGTGCTTGTGGCGCCGTAGTCCGGTTGAGATTTGATTCATCTCATTGATGAGACGCGCCCAACCTGAGATTGTGCGGATCTCGCCTGTTCGCACCATCGTCTGTATCGGCGCGGCCGTTGGCACGCGCTCGTCTCGGCTGGACCCTCAGGTATCGCTGAACGCATCGAAGGAAATGTCCCGATGCTGCGGATGTGGCCGATCAGGATGGTTGCCTCGGCCGTGGCGTTTTGCGCCGCGCTCCCGTTTGC
>JAGTAM010000278.1 GCA_023422485.1 Pseudomonadota bacterium
CGCTGCTCGCGGGAGGAGCCGCCCGGGCGCAGGAACCCGACCGGATCTACGACAAGTCGACGGTCTGGCGCCCGCTCACGCCCAACGACAAGCTCGTGGTCTACGGCATCGACGACCCGACGGTGGCCGGTGTCGCTTGCTGGTACACGCAGCCCGAAAAGGGCGGCATCAAGGGCACGCTCGGGCTGGCGGAGGATGTCTCGGACATCTCGCTCGCCTGCCGGCAGGTCGGACCGGTCCAGTTCAAGGACAAGTTCAAGCAGGGCGAGGTGGTGTTCAGCGAGCGGCGCTCGCTGATCTTCAAGTCGATGCAGATCGTGCGCGGCTGCGACGTCAAGCGCAACACGCTGATCTACATGGTCTATTCGGACAAGGTGATCCAGGGCTCGCCCAAGAACTCCACCTCGGCCGTGCCGCTCGCCCCGTGGGGGACCGAAGCGCCGGCGAAATGCGCGGATTTCGTGAAGTAGAGCGAGCGCGGTTCGCCCCCCGACCGGTCTCAGTCCTGGCAGGTGATGCGCAGCGGGCGCGGCGCGCTCTTCACCGGGGCGGCGTCGCCGATGGCGCCGGTATACTCGTCCTGTGCGGCGACACCGTAATTGGCGGCGCTGGCGAAGCCCGGCGACTCGCACCACGCGTTGGCGACGACCTGTCCGCACTCGCTCGGACCGCCGCTCAGGCACTCGCCGACGCCGTAGCCGTCCTCGGCCGGGATCAGGAACGTCTTCTCGACGGATTTGCGCGCAGCCGGTTCGGTGCCGGCGCTCGCGGGCAGGGCAGCGGTGGCGACAACGAGGGCGAGAAGGACGGCGACCGGTCGGCGCATGGTGAAGACCTTGTGAACGGGTTCGTTCGAGTGCGGAGTGTTCGGACGGCGCGGTAAACAAACCCTTGCCGGTCCGCTCACGGTCGATTGAGAGGCGGCAGGTTCTCCGCCCTTCTCGAATTCATCACCGTTTTGGGGTAGCCCAACCTCGTGGCGGCGACCGTCGCGGCGGCGCAACAGCGGCGGCCGGCGGCTTGGACGAGACTGTGGCAGCGCCACCGTTCGCGGCCGCAGGCCGGCCGGCGGAAAGCGCTGCGCCGCAACGACAAACGACGAGGGCGGCGCGCGCCGCAGGGGAGGCCGGGTGAACCCGGCAGAACGCAGTCGATGACGCCGATGTTGCGCCTCTACAACACGCTGACCCGCGAGAAGGCGGCCTTCGCGCCGATCGATCCGGCGAACGTGCGGATGTATGCCTGCGGGCCGACGGTCTACGACGCGGCGCATATCGGCAACGCCCGACCGATCATCGTCTTCGACCTGCTGTTCCGGCTGCTGCGCCATCTCTACGGCGAGGCGCACGTCACCTACGCCCGCAACGTCACGGACGTGGACGACAAGATCAATGCCCGCGCGCTGGAGCGCGGCATCTCCATCCGCGAACTCACCGACGGCACGCTGGCGCAGTTCCACCGGGATATCCGCGACCTCGGCGTGCTGATGGCCGAGGACGTGAACCGGGCGGGCGCGTCGGCACGATTCATCGAGCCGCGGGCGACCGACCACATCGCCGAGATGCACCGGCTGATCGAGGGGCTGGTCGCGGCCGGCCACGCCTATGTGGCGGAAGGGCATGTTCTGTTCGACGTGCCGTCCATGCCCGATTACGGCGCGCTTTCGAAACGTCCTCTCGATGAGATGGAGGCGGGTGCGCGCGTCGAGGTCGCGCCCTACAAGCGCTCACCGCTCGATTTCGTGCTGTGGAAGCCCTCGAAAGCGGGCGAGCCTTCCTGGCCTTCCCCATGCGGGATCGATGCACCCGGCCGGCCCGGCTGGCACATCGAGTGCTCGGCCATGTCATGGAAGCACCTTGGGAAAACCTTCGACATCCATGCCGGCGGCATCGACCTGATCTTTCCCCACCACGAGAACGAGGTGGCGCAGTCCCGCTGCTGCTTCGGCACCGACGTGATGGCCCATGTCTGGCTCCACAACGGCTTCCTGCAGGTGGAGGGAGAGAAGATGTCGAAGTCGCTCGGCAACTTCATCACCATCCGTCAGGTGCTCGACGACTGGCCGGGCGAGGTCGTGCGCCTCAACATGCTCAAGACCCACTACCGCCAGCCGATCGACTGGACCCTGCGCGGGTTGGAGGAATCGAGCCGGATGCTGGACCGCTGGTACGAGGCAGCCGGCGAGGCGGCGCCCGACGCGCAGGCGCCCGCAGGCGTGGTCGAGGCGCTCAGCGACGACCTGAACACGCCGGCCGCCATCGGCGAGCTGCACCGGCTGGCCGGTACGGACGCGGGTGCGCTCAAATCCGGCGCGGGGCTGATGGGCTTTCTTCCGGCGACGAAGGCGCAACGCGAAGCGGAGCGGGTCGGCGCGGCCGGCATCGACGTGGCGCGGGTCGAGGCGCTGATCGCCGAGCGCAAGGCGGCCCGCGCCGCCAAGGACTGGGCCGCCTCCGACCGGGTGCGCGACGCGCTCAGCGCCATGGGTGTGAGCGTGAAGGACAACAAGGACGGCACCACCACCTGGACGGTGGCGGGCTGAGGCGTCAGCCCCTCAATCGCTGCAGCCACCCGCCGCCATGGGCGTAGGAGCGTCCGCTCAGCCGACGCAGCGCCTCCTCCGTCGACGTCATCGGGTGCTCGGCATAGACCTGCGCGATCTCCTCGGCCGTGTTGGGCAGCCGCGAGAATTCCTCGACGATCGCCTCGTAGTGGGTCTTGAGCGTGCGTGAGGAGGGATCGAGCCCGGTGACGATCACGAGACCGGTGGGCGCGGCGTCCACGAGCATCACGTCGAGATCCGGCCGGTAGCGCTTCAGGATCGGGATCACCTTCCAGACGTCACCGGTCCACCAGTTCTCGAACGGGGTGCCGTGTCCGCGGATGCCGGCCTGCATCGGGTCGCGGTCGGCCATCGGCTCGGCCACCGGTAGGCAATCGTGCATCACGATGATCGAGTCGCGCCGGCAGATCGCCTCGGTGTTGTAGAAGTCGCGCAGCAGGAACTCGAACAGGTGCATCCCGTCGAGGAAGGCGAGGTCGATCCGGCCCCCGACGTGGCGGCGCAGGTTCAGGTTCGCGAAAAAAACGTCGCTCATCACCTGGAACAGCGAGACCCGCGCCTTGTTGGCCGCGATGTTGGTCTTGAGCTGGAACTCCGGATCGACGGCGACGCCGTGCCGGCAGGCGATGCCGGAGAAGATGTCGCCGAAGGCGACGCCGACCTCCAGATAGCGCTGGACGGCGGCATTGCGCGAGAGCTTGGCCAGAACCGACCCATAATGCTCGCCCCGGTGCTCGCCGGCGATCGTGTGTCCGGGCTCGGTCAATGCCGTCATCAGAAGCGCTTCTCGATCAGTTCGTCCGCCAGCGGCGCCGGCTCCGATCGGGCCAGAACCTCGCTCAACGTCTCCACCACGCGGTCGGGATCTTCGCCGACGAGGTAGTTCAGGTCGAGGCCCTCGCGGATGAAACCGTGGGAGCGCATGTGGTCGATCAGGGTGATCAGCGGGTCCCAGAAGCCGTTCACCGAGAGCATCAGGATCGGCTTGCGGTGCTGGCCGAGCTGCGCCCAGGTGAGCTGCTCGACGAGTTCCTCCAGCGTACCGATTCCGCCGGGCAGGGCGACGAAGGCGTCGGCCCGGTCGAACATTAGCCGCTTGCGGGTATGCATGTCGGAGACGACGATGGTTTCCTGCACCGCATCGAGCATGCGCTCGCGCGATTTCAGGAAGTCGGGGATGATTCCGGTGACGGTGCCGCCCGCATCGAGCGTCGCGCCCGCGACGGTCCCCATCAGGCCGACATTGCCGCCGCCATAGACGAGCTTGACGCCCGCGCGGGCAAGCGCGGTGCCGAGCCGGCGCGCGGCGTCGGCGAAGGCCGGATCGCCGCCGAAGCCGGATCCGCAATAGACGCAAACGGAGGTGAGCCGTGCCATCACGCGTCTCCCCGGCGGCGATCGCGGGATGCGCCCAGCCCCGGCCTCATGCGCCCGTCCAGGCGAAAGACTGCTGAGGTTGCGCGGGAAAAATGGGTAGGCGCGTGATCGAGCTTTGGTGTTCTTCTCATGTTCGTTAATATGTCACCGGATTTAGACGGGTTGTCGACAATCGGCGGCGCAGTGGTCTCGCCCGCGACAGCCCGAGGCGTACGGGAGTGACCGGCC
>JAGTAM010000289.1 GCA_023422485.1 Pseudomonadota bacterium
CATCGCTGAGAGCGACCCGGCCAGTCCTTGTTTCCCTTGGAGCTTGGGCCTTCCCACTCGGGTGTTGGCCAAGCCGCAGCGGGGTTATCCCGTCCGCAGCGGCACCATGGTCGAGCGTTGCCGTACGGGCAACAGGCATAACAGTCTTGGAGGTGTCACAAAGTGGCTTCGCCGCCGTCTGTTGCAGCCCCGCAACTTAATCCCTGTCGAATCGAAAAGTTTTCCCCGCTTACAAGGTGAGGCGGAGGATGATCTCGTGCCCGGCGCGGTGGGACTGATGAGCGAGGCGGTCAGCCGCCCTGCGCCTCGCGCTGCATCTCCAGGGTGAGCCAGCGCTCCTCGGCGGCGGCGAGTTCGGTCTCCGCGGCACCGAGCATCGCCGTCGCCTTCTGGAAGCGTCCGGGATCGCGCCCGTACAGGCCTGGATCGGCCAGGACCTCGCGCAGCTTGGCGATTCCCGCCTCCAACTCGGCCATGCGCGTCGGCAGCGTCTTCAATTCGTGCTGCTCCTTGAAACCGAGCTTGGTCCGGGTCTGAGGGGATTCGGCCCGCGGCGCCTTTTCCCGCGGCTCGGGGCGGTCGCGGGCGGCCTTGTCCCGCCCGTCGCTGCGGGCCTCCACGCCGCGCCCGCGCTGGCCGAGCATGTCGGTATAGCCGCCGGCATACTCGACCCAGCGCCCCTCCCCCTCGCTGACCAGGACATTGCCGGCGACGCGATCGAGGAAGTCGCGGTCGTGGCTCACCAGAATCAGGGTGCCGGCATAGTCGCCGAGCATCTCCTGCAGCAGGTCGAGGGTTTCGAGATCGAGGTCGTTGGTGGGCTCGTCGAGCACGAGCAGGTTGGAAGGCTGGGCGAGCGCCCTCGCGATCAGCAGCCGGTTGCGCTCGCCGCCCGAGAGCACGCTCACAGGCGTGCGCGCCTGTTCGGGCGCGAACAGGAAGTCCTTGAGATAGCCGATCACGTGGCGGCTGCGCCCGCCCACCGTGACGCTGTCGCCGCGCCCCCCGGTCAGAACCTCCGTGACCGTGGCGGTGGGTTCCAGGACGGCGCGGGCCTGATCGAGATGGACCATGTTGAGGCCGGTCCCGAGGCGCATTTCACCCGAATCGGGCGCGAGGGCGCCGGTCAGCAGATTGATCAGCGTGGTCTTGCCCGCCCCGTTGGGACCGACGATCCCGAGCCGGTCGCCGCGCAGCACCCGCAGCGTCAGGTCGTGGACGATCCGGCGCTCGCCGTAGGATTTCGAGACGTGCTTGGCTTCGGCGATCAGCGTGCCCGAGGCCTCGCCCTCACTCGCGGTCAGCACCGCCTGACCCACCGGACGGCGGTGCTCGCGGCTCTGTTTGCGCAGGTTCTGCAGGTCGGCGAGCCGGCGCACGTTGCGCTTGCGCCGGGCGGTGACGCCGTAGCGCAGCCAATGCTCCTCGTCGGCGATCTTGCGGTCAAGCTTGTGCTTGTCGCGCTCCTCCTCCTCGAAGAAGGCGTCGCGCCAGGCCTCGAAGCTCGAAAAGCCCTGCTCGATCCGCCGCGTCACCCCGCGGTCGAGCCAGACGGTGGCGCGCGACAGGGCCGAGAGGAAGCGGCGATCGTGGCTGATGAGGACGAGGGCCGAGCGGGTGCGCTTCAGCTCGGTTTCCAGCCACTCGATGGCCGGCAGATCGAGGTGGTTGGTGGGCTCGTCGAGCAGCAGGATGTCGGGCTCGGGCGCGAGCGCCTGGGCGAGCGCCGTCCGGCGCGCCTCGCCGCCCGACAATCGGCGCGGATCCTCGCTGCCGTTGAGTCCCAGGCTCTCCAGCAGGTAGCGGGCGCGGTGGGCGTCGTCGCCCGGCGCGAGACCGGATTCCGCGAAGGCCAGGGTCGTCTCGAAGCCGGAGAAGTCCGGCTCCTGCGCGAGGTAGCGGATCGTGGTGCCGGGCTGGACGAAGCGCACGGCCCGGTCCGGCTCGACCAGCCCCGCAGCGATGCGCATCAGGGTCGACTTGCCCGAACCGTTGCGGCCGACGAGGCAGGTGCGGTCGCCGGGCGCGATCGTCAGCTCGGCCCGCTCGATCAGCGGCGTGCCGCCGAAGGTGAGCGCGACATCCTGAAGGGTGAGAAGCGGGGGAGCGGCCATGCCGGGCTTATGGCAGCAGCCGCAGCCCGGAACAACGGACGCCTCAGGCGGTCGGGTTGGCCGGACCGGTCGGGATCGAATCGGGGAGACCGGGGCTCTCGACCGGAATCTCGGTCGGCACGTTGCCGGGCGCCTCCGCGGGCGTTCCGCCGGGGATCTCGGGTCCGGGACCCGGTTCGGGGATCTGCGGCGTGTCGGGGGTGGCGGGGCCGGGCGTCTCCGGTCCCGGGCTCGGAATCTCGGGGCCGGGCGTGGGGGGTTCCGGGATCGATCCGGGATTGGCCATCGTTGCGTGCCTCGCTGACGGCGCGTCCATCGCGCCGCCGTCCGGGCCAACGGAGAGCGGGCGGGCGGGTTCCGCTACTTCTTGGTCAGGAGGAGCTTGTTGCCTTCCTTGCCGACGATCTTCTGGATCTTCTGTGCGAACATCGACAAGAGCAGCGGCATACGCACCTCGACGCGCACCACGTCCTGGCCGACGTCGATCTGGCCGTCCACGGTCTGAGCCAGGGCCGTCACCGAGTAGTCGAGCCGGTCGCCGGTCCAGTTCAGGGTGTTGATGGCGATGCCGCTCTTACCGAGCGCCTCGCGCACGCGGGTGGTGCCTTCGTCGATGCGCCGCCGGGCCTCGTCGCGGCCGA
Source organism: Pseudomonadota bacterium (assembly GCA_023422485.1). GTDB lineage: Bacteria > Pseudomonadota > Alphaproteobacteria > Rhizobiales > Beijerinckiaceae > Methylobacterium. Next base: position 2,756 of record JAGTAM010000289.1, read on the forward strand.
GTTCGTGCGGAATCTCGACCACCATCGGCTTCGCCATCTCGACCCCTCTCCTCACCTCAAAGGGCGGGCCCGGATCGATGATCCGGGTCGCACGTCATCTGATGAGACAATAATGGGGACGGGTCGGTTCCCCGGCAACGCACGGCGCCCCGGCGCCGGTCACGGTGGAGGCTCGCGTGGCCCCGCGCCTTCAGCGCACCACGTTGAGCGAGACGTAGCTGATGCCCGACATGCCGATGGCGCGGGCGGAGCCGCGGGCCAGATCGATCACCCGGCCGCCGACGAACGGGCCGCGATCGTTGATCCGCACCACGACCGAGCGGCCGTTGGCCTTGTTCGTCACACGAACGCGGGTGCCGAAGGGCAGGCTGCGGTGGGCGGCGGTGTATCCGTTGGGGTTGAAACGCTCGCCGTTCGCTGTCTTCCGGCCGCTTCCGTACCAGGAGGCCTGGCCGCTCTGGGCCTGGGCGGGCAGCGTCGCGAGGGCGCCGATGACGGTCACGAGGCAGGCGGCAACGGTCCGGTTGGAAACCTTCATCGAAAATCGCATTCCCTTGTTATTTGCGATGTGCGTTGAGCGCCGCGGAAAATGAGCCCGATCTCGGCCAAAATAAGACAGGGATTTTGTTCCCGGCGTTAGGCCGCTGTTAAGACTATCCGTCGGCGTTCTCGCCCACGCTGTCGCAGCAAGAATTGATTACTTGGTGCGGGCCCGGTGTGTCTTGTCCCTGGGATATCAAAACTGGCTCGGCAAGCATTCGGCGACATGCTCCGAAGCCTCACGAAAGCCTGGGCCGATCTTTCGCTGTCGTCTGCCCCTCGGGCAGTCGACCCTTGCATTTGTTGCATGGAGACGGGCGGCAAAAACTGCCGCCCCATAACGAGACGCAACCATGCGGCGACGGCAAACCCGACCTTTACCGTGATCGCGGCATGGTCCCGGTGTCAGTCGCGTAACCGGTGTTTGCCATGGCTTCCCCGCGTACCGCGGTCGTCGGCGTCACCGCCCGGAATCAGGTCTCGCGTACCGGGCGGATCGCGTCGGCGCCGCGGATGGGTCTCGCGCCCTCCGTTCAGCGTCTCCCCAACACCCTACCCCTCGACGAAATCCTGATCGGCGACTGTATCGCCGCCATGGATCGTCTGCCGGCGGAAAGCGTCGACTGCGTCTTCGCCGACCCGCCCTACAACCTCCAACTCGGCGAGGCGGGCCTCACCCGTCCCGATCAGAGCGTGGTCGATGCCGTCGACGACGACTGGGACAAGTTCTCCAGTCTTGAAGCCTACGACGAATTCACCCGCGCCTGGCTCAAGGCCGCGCGCCGCGTGATGAAGCCGAACGCCACGCTTTGGGTGATCGGTTCCTACCACAACATCTTCCGGGTCGGCAGCGCGTTGCAGGATCTCGGTTACTGGATTCTGAACGACATCGTCTGGCGCAAAGCCAACCCGATGCCGAATTTCCGCGGCAAGCGCTTCACCAACGCGCACGAGACCCTGATCTGGGCCTCGCGCTCGCCTCAAGCGAAGTACACCTTCCACTACGACGCCCTGAAGGCCGGCAACGAAGACCTTCAGATGCGCTCGGACTGGTTCATCCCGCTCTGCACGGGCGAGGAGCGGCTGAAGGACGAGGCGGGCCGCAAGGTCCATCCGACCCAGAAGCCGGAGGCGCTGCTTGCCCGCACGCTCTTGGCGGCGACCAATCCCGGCGACGTGGTGCTCGACCCGTTCTTCGGTACCGGCACGACCGGCGCCGTGGCCAAGCGGCTCGGGCGCCACTTCATCGGCTGCGAGCGCGACCCGACCTACGCCGCCGCGGCGCGGGCCCGGATCGAGCGCATCGAGACGCTGTCGGCCGCGTCACTGGCGCTCGCCACCCCGAAGCGGGCCGAGCCGCGCATCCCGTTCCTCAGCGTGGTCGAGGCCGGCCATGTCCGGGCCGGCGAGACGCTGACCGACGAGCGCCGCCGCTTCCGCGCGACGGTGCGGCCGGACGGCCAGCTCAGCGTCGGGCCGGCAATGGGGTCGATCCACAAGGTCGGCGCCCTGGTGCAGGGCCTGCCCGCCTGCAACGGCTGGACCTTCTGGCACCACGAAGCAGCCGGCCGGCTCGCGCCGATCGACGAGTTGCGCAAGGTGATCCGCGGCCGCGGCGCCCCCGCCCCC
>JAGTAM010000299.1 GCA_023422485.1 Pseudomonadota bacterium
CGAAGAGCCGGTTTCGTCTCCGCGCCAGCCGACCTCCGAAGCGGAATCTAGTGCCAGAGTGCGTGGAAATGGTGGAGCGGACCGTGGCCGTGGCCGACGGGCACGGAATCGGCGGCGCGGATCGCCGCCGTGACGTAGGTCTTCGCCGCGCCCACCGCCTCGGCGAGGCCCTGCCCACGCGCCAGTCCGGCCGCCACGGCCGCCGAAAGGGTGCAGCCGGTGCCGTGGCTGTTGCGGGTCTCGATGCGCGGCGCCGCGAACCGGCGCAGGGTCCCGTCGGCAGCGATGAGATGATCGACGCTCTCGCGGCCCTCGCCATGGCCGCCCTTGATCAGCACCGCCCGCGCCCCGCGCCCCAGAAGCCGGCGGGCTTGGCCCACCGCCTCGTTCTCGTGTTCGGCCTCGGCCTCGTCGAGCAGGGTCGCCGCCTCCGGAAGGTTGGGCGTGACGACGGTCGCCAGCGGCATCAGCGCGCTGCGCAGGGTTTCAACGGCCTCCTGCGAGATCAGCCGGTCGCCGCTGGTGGCGACCATGACGGGATCGAGCACCACCGGTATGCCGGCGGCGTGCCGCCGCAGGCCCTCGGCCACCGCCCGGATCGTCTCGGGCCGCGAGAGCATGCCGATCTTCACCGCACCCACCGCGAGGTCGGCGAACACCGAGTCGATCTGCGCGGCGACGAAATCGGCCGGGACGTCGTGGATCGCCTGCACGCCCGTCGTGTTCTGCGCGGTCAGCGCGGTGACGACGCTGGCGCCGTAGACGCGCAGCGCCGCGAAGGTCTTGAGATCGGCCTGGATGCCGGCGCCCCCGCTCGAATCCGAGCCGGCGATGGTCAGGGCGATGGCGGTCATGGGCGTCTCCCGTCGTCGATCTATTGTGTCGGCCACCTTTCGGGACGATGCGCTAATTCATTGTTTTCGCATCGTCTTTTTCCCAAAAGCCGGCGGCCACCTTTCGGGGCGATGCTCTAGCGCACCCCCGCGTTGCCGCGCTGACCGAGGGCCTCGTCGACCCGCGCACGCAGATCCCGTGCCTTGGCCTCGGTGGCGCCGCCCTTGAACAGCGCGCCGATCAGCGCCACCCCGTCGGCGCCCGCCCGGACCACGGAGGCCGCGTTGCTGGCGTCGATGCCGGCGATCGCGCCGAGTGGGAGGGCCTGACCGCGGGCGAGTCGGGCGCGGAACACGATCCGCTGCAGCCCGTCGAGGCCGACCGGTGGATCCGGGTTGTCCTTGCTGGCGGTGGCGAAGACGCCGCCGATGCAGGCGTAGTCGATGGGCAACCGGTAGAGCTCGTCGGCCTGGGCGCCGGTCTTCACGGTGAGCCCGATGATCGCGCGCGGTCCGAGCAGGCGGCGCGCCTCTTCCGGGTGGAGATCCGATTGGCCGAGATGCACGCCCTCGACGCCGGCGGCGAGGGCGAGATCGACCCGATCGTTGACCAGCAGCGGCGCGCGGCCGTTGACCGCGGCGTGGATCGCCCGGATCCGCGCCAGGGCCGCGCGGGCATCCGTCAGGTCCTTGTCGCGGTACTGGAGCAGGGTGGCGCCTCCGGCCACGGCCTCCGCCGCCAGGGCGGCGAGCGCTGGCGCATCGCCGCCGAGCACGCCGATATCGAGGATGCCGTAGAGGCGCAGGTCTACCGCGATGCCTGCCGACGGCCGGGCTAAGCCGAGCCCTGCGCCGCTCCTCGCGTCTTGCCCTACCCCTTGCCCTACCCCTTGCCCTGCCGCTTGCCCCGCCTCCTGGCGTGCCCCGATGCTCATGCTGGCTCCCCCTGATCCCGTTCGAGCATCTGCCGTCCGAGCGCCAGCGCCGCGCGCTATGGCCGCTCCCTTCGGTGATCCTGCTTTCGGTCTAGCAGGATCAGCCCTCCGCGGCGACCGTGACCGTACTCGGCTGCGGATGAGGCCGTCGCCTCCGTTGACGATGAAGGGGCCGATCCGGCAAGAGCGAGGCGGTGGGTCGGAACCGCTTCCGCCGCCGAGCAAGGCCCGAGGAGAGGGGCTCAAGGCCGACGAACGCATGAGCACGGCCGAACCGGATGTGACCGCCGCTGTGGCGGATGCGGGGATGCGCGATGCCAGCGCCTCCTCGGTGGGGCTCGTCGCCGTGATCGTCGCGGCAACGGACGGGGAACCACGCGCGCTGACCGTTCAGGTCGGGGGCCAGGCCAAGGGCCGCGAGACCGCCCTGCCCGCGGGTCCTCTGGTGCCCGAGCATGCCACGCTGGAGCGGGGCCTGCGCGCCTGGGTCGAGCAGCAGACCCACCAGCGCCTCGGCTACGTCGAACAGCTGTATACCTTCGGCGACCGCGACCGGGAGGACGGACAGCACGGCGTGCATCTGCTCTCCGTGGCCTACCTCGCGCTCGTGCGCGAGCTGCGCCCGGCGGGCCTTGCGGAGGCCGCGTGGCGCAACTGGTACCGCTACCTGCCCTGGGAGGATTTTCGCGAGGGCCGGCCCCCGGCGCTCGCCGAAATCGAGCCGCGCCTGATGGCCTGGGTCGCCGCCGCCTCCGACCCGAAGCTCCGGCGCCTGCGCGAGGACCGGGTCGGTCTCAGCTTCGGCATCGGCGGAGCCTGGAACGAGGAGCGGGTGCTGGAGCGCTACGAATTGCTGTTCGAGGCCGGCCTGATCCCCGAGGCCAGCGGCCAGAACGGCGCCGCCGTGCCCGATGACCTCGCGATCACCGGCCAGCCGATGGCGCATGACCATCGCCGGGTGCTCGCCACCGCGATCGGTCGCCTGCGCGGCAAGATCAAGTATCGTCCGGTGGTGTTCGAGCTGATGCCGCCCGCCTTCACCCTGCTCCAGCTTCAGCGCACGGTCGAGGCGCTCTCGGGCACGCGGCTGCACAAGCAGAACTTCCGCCGCCTCGTGGCGCAGCAGGGCCTCGTTGAGGAGACCGAGGCGCTCACCAGCGGCAATGCCGGCCGTCCGGCCCGGCTTGTGCGATTTCGGCGGGAGGTTCTGCTGGAGCGCCCGGCGCCGGGCGTGCGGCTCACCCCGTCGCGGCGGACGGTTTAGGCGCCGGCGGGGGAATCCTTCGGCTTGGGAGAGCCGTTGGCCACCCTCCGGAAGGATGCTCAGCCCTGGAGGACGCGCCCGAATTGCTCCGGGCAGCCGGCCAAAAGGTTCGGCGCCAGTGGAAGGTCGGCGCGGGTGCAGAGGGTGAAGCCGTAATAGGGGGTCAGCAGGTCCGCTTCGGGAACGCAGACCCAGAGACGGACCATCGGCCAATCCTCGTCCACGCTGACGAGCAGCATCCGGCGCGACGGATCGAAGGAGGCCGCCTGTTCGCGAAACAGAAGCGCGACCGACCCGACCTCTTCGGCCGCAATCCGCTTTTGTGCCCAGACCATCGGCAGACGCCCTCCCAGGGAGCGTTTGCCGGCTCGATGACGCTTCCTCAATCGATCCCGGCGCAGGGCAGGTGCCGCGGCCGCTCGCGGATGAAGCGGACGCCGAAATCGTTGAGAGATCCGGAACCCGCCGCGACGGCGCGATGAAGGCCTTGCGCCTGTGGGCCCGACGGCGCCGAGCCCGCGTCATACCGAGTCCGGTTGATCCCTTCGGGATGGCGGACTTGGCCGTCGCTCGAGCGCCGCGCAGGCTTGCCGATACGCTCCCCGCTCTGATCGAGCGGAGACCGCATCATCCGGGCCGATCCGGCCTCAGGCCTGTGCTTCCTTCTTGCGGCGCGGGGCGCGGCGCTTCTTCTCCGGAGCGGGCTCCGGCTCGGCGGCCACCGGTTCGGGCGCTACCTCCGGCTCCGCGACCCGGCGACGCTGCTGGCCCAGTCCGAGGGCACGCGCCAGCTCAGAGCGCTGCTCCGAATAGCTCGCCGAGGTCATCGGATAGTCGTTGGGCAGGCCCCACTTCGCCCGATACTGCTCCGGCGAGAGACCGCGCAGGGTGAGGTGGCGGCGCAGCGTCTTGTAGGGCTTGCCGTCCTCGAAGCTGACCAGGAAGTCGTGGCTGATCGACTTGCGGATCTCCTGCGGCGTCGCCTTGGGCGGTCCGGTCTCGGTCGAAGGCCGCCCGCTCAGGGTCACCGAGCGGATCGCCTCGTGCACCTCCCCGAGAAGTTTCGGAAGATCGGCGCTTTGGACGTGGTTGTTGCTTACATAAGCAGAAACGACATCGGCCGTAAGGGTAACGAGGCGGGCCGTTTCCGCATCCTGTTCACTGGGTTCCATGGCGCGATCTTCTGTGTGGGAGGATTACCTGGAAGACGGTAAGCTCAGAGCCGCTGATGAGCAAGTCATCATGGTTGAATTCGAGCGCAGTCATGTCGAGCGGAATGGAGCGTAGCGCGTGTTTCTATGCAGCTCGAATGGAATAATCTGCGATGTGTCGCTGCGAAAAAAAACGATTGTGCCCACCTTGCGGCTAAGCCGAAAGAGTCGGGTGAAATATTGCATATGTTAAGAACGCGTCCGCCGTCTCGCGGAAAATCACATCGATTCAACGAGTTGAGAACTCGCCTGGCCGAGCGGCTTTACCGTCGCCGCAGCCGGCCAATCTGCCCAGAACCCACTGTAACGATACGGCCGCGTAAAGCGCGGTATGATTGCGACACCCAGCCGCATGCCTGCGTATTTTCTGTGGATTGCCTTAGGGCTGAACCGGATGTGCCAGAGGTTTGCGGCAAGCAAAACGTTCTGGTCCGGCTTTGCAAAGCCGGAGGTTCACCTCGACCGAGCGGAAGTACAAGGCCGGTTGCCTATAGAGGGGAAGAGAGTGCCGGGACCGCCGTTTGGTGGCTGACCGGAGCGTTCTGCTCCTGAAAAGCCATTTCCGGAAACCTGCGCAGCGGCGGTCCTGATCAGACGGTCTGAGATCTTTCGCAGCTCGAAGCGCTGCGCATTCTTGAAAGGCTGCGAGGGAGTGTTGGTGGAGGAGGATGCGCCGCGTATCTGCCTGCGCATCCTCGCTCCTCCAGCGCGTGACGACGGGGGTGCATGATGTGAGCGGGACGGCTTCCGACACCGCGCGGCGGGCAGTGTCGGGCTCCGTTCGGTCGAGCAAGAGCCCGAGGCTCAAAGTGCTTCACGAAACGCCCGGTCGCGCCCGCGCTCGCTCCGGCGACGACAGCGCGATGGGAGCTTCGTGAGAGAAGGTCAGTCGAGACCGAGCATCAGGCCGAGATTCTGCACCGCCGCTCCCGAGGCACCCTTGCCGAGGTTGTCGAGGCGGCCGACCAGCACGGCCTGGCCGTGATTGTCGGAACCGAAGACCCTCAGTTCGAGCCGGTCGGTGTCGTTGAGGGCTTCCGGCTCGATGCGCTCGCGATGGGCGCCTTCCTCCGCGCCGCGCACGACCTTCACCAATGGGGTGTCCGCGTACCAAGCGGCCAGCGCCTCTTCCAGATCGCCCGGCCTCGGGCGGCCGGGCAGGGCGCCGAGATGGAGCGGGATGCTGACCAGCATGCCCTGCCGGAAGTTGCCGACGGAGGGGATGAAGATCGGCCGCCGGGTGAGCCGGCTATAGGCTTCGATCTCCGGCAGGTGCTTGTGGCCGAAGCCGAGCCCGTAGAGCTGGAACGGGGCACCCTCCCCGCGCTCGTAGCTCTCGATCATGCTGCGGCCGCCGCCGCTGTAGCCGCTCACCGCATTGATGCTGATGGGATGGTCCGACGGAATCAGGCCGCGCTCGACCAGCGGGCGCAGCAGCGCGATCGCCCCGGTCGGGTAGCAGCCGGGATTGGCGACACGCCGCGCGGCCCGGATGGCCTCGGCCTGATCCGGCGCCATCTCGGCAAAGCCGTAGACCCAGCCCGGCGCGATGCGGTGGGCGGTGCTGGCATCGAGAAGCTTCGGGCCGCCATCTGGCAGGCTGTCGGCGAGCGCCGCGGTCTCGCGGGAGGCCTCGTCGGGTAGGCAGAGCACGACGAGATCCACCTCTTCGAGGATCGCCCGCTTCGCGCCGGCATCCTTCCGGCTCTCGTGCGGGATGCTGACGAGACGCACCCTGCCCTCGCGCTCCAGGCGCTCGCGGATGCCGAGACCGGTGGTGCCGGCCTCGCCATCGATGAACACCTTCGGGGCGCTGACGCCGTCGGACATCGCAACAATCCTCGTTCGGCCCTGATCCGGGCCGCTCTGAAACACAG
>JAGTAM010000340.1 GCA_023422485.1 Pseudomonadota bacterium
GCGGTGTTCGACTGCGCCAACCCGTGCGGACGCACCGGCAAGCGCTACCTCTCGGTCGAGAGCCACATCCGCATGATGGCGGCGGCGCAGCCCTTCATCTCGGGGGCGATCTCCAAGACCATCAACATGCCCAACGACGCGACGGTGGAGGATTGCAAGGCGGCCTACCTGCTGTCCTGGCGCCTCGCACTGAAGGCCAACGCCCTCTACCGCGACGGCTCCAAGCTGTCGCAACCGCTCAACGCCGCCCTGATCGCGGACGACGAGGACGAGGCGGAGGACGCGCTCGAGGCGATCATCCAGGCGCCGGCCGCGGCCAAGGCGGCGGCGGCGGCGGAGAAGATCGTCGAGCGGGTGATCGAGCGCGTGGAACGCATCCGCTCGCGCGAGAAGATGCCGGACCGGCGCAAGGGCTACACCCAGAAGGCGGTCGTCGGCGGGCACAAGGTCTATCTCCGCACCGGCGAGTACGACGACGGGCGGCTGGGCGAGATTTTCATCGACATGCACAAGGAAGGCGCGACCTTCCGGAGCTTGATGAACAACTTCGCCATCGCGATCTCGCTCGGCCTCCAATACGGCGTGCCGCTGGAGGAATACGTCGAGGCGTTCACCTTCACCCGCTTCGAGCCGGCGGGCTTCGTGCAGGGCAACGACGCGATCAAGAACGCGACCTCGCTGCTCGACTACGTGTTCCGTGAACTGGCGGTCTCGTATCTCGGCCGCACCGACCTCGCCCACGTCAACCCGGCCGAGATCGGCGGCACGGTGCTCGGCGGCGGCGAGGGCGACACCACCCGCGAGGCCGGCAAGCCGGCTCCGGCTGCATCGGCGGTCGTCTCCCGCGGTCTCCTGCGCGGATCGGCCGACCGGCTCACCCTGATCCCGGGCGGTCCGGGCGGAGTCACGACGGGGGTGGCCGCAGCCGCCACGGGCCAGCCGGCACCGGCCGGCGGGACGGTCCACGCGGTGCGGGGCGCGACCGCCCTCAAGGCGGAACCGCAGAGCCTCGGCAGCGTCGAGACCCTGCCCTTCGCCAAGCCGGAGCCCAAGCCTGAGCGCAGCGTCGCGGATCGGCGGGCCGAGGCGAAGATGAAGGGCTATGTCGGCGAGGCCTGCCCGGAATGCGCGAACTTCACGCTGGTCCGCAACGGCACCTGCCTGAAGTGCGACACCTGCGGAAGCACAACAGGGTGCTCGTGAAGACTGACGTCCCCCTTTGTGGCTGCGGCGGCTGAAGCAGCTTGAGGACGAGAACCGCAAGCTCAAGCAGCTCGTTGCCGATCTGAGCCTCGACAAGCACATCCTGCAGGACGTGCTCGCAAAAAAGCTCTGACGCCTGCTCGGCGACGCGAGCTCGTGCACCAGGTTCAGGAGGCGCACGGGGTGAGCGAGCGGCGCGGCTGCGCCGCGCTCGGCGTCGGCCGGTCGAGCATCCGCTACCGCTCGACCAAGCCCGATCAGGCACCGCTGCGGATGCGCATCTGCGATCTGGCCAAGAGCCGGGTGCGCTACGGCTACTTCCGGATCTACCTCCTGCTGCGCCGGGAGGGTTGGCGGGTCAATCACAAGAGGGTCCACCGTCTCTACCGGGACGAGGGGCTGAGCCTGCGCCTCAAGCGACCGCGCCGGCACGTCAGCGCGGCACACCGTGAGCGTCAGCTTGCTGCGCTCCAGCCGAACGAGCGTTGGTCGATGGACTTCGTCTCCGACGCGCTGTTCGACGGCCGCCGGCTGCGGGCCCTGACGGTCGTCGATGCGTTCACGCGCGAGGCTCTGGCGATCGAGGTCGACCAGGGCATCAAAGGCGAACAGGTCGTGGCTGTCGTCGCCCGCCTGGCGCTGCTGCGCGGAGCACCATGCGCGATTCAGGTCGATAACGTCCTACGTAGCGAGGAAGGATGGTTGGCCGGGCAACAGGTCTCCGTCCGCGAACATGCGCTCGCGGCGTGAACTTCGTCAACGTCGATCCAGGCGGCCCCTGCCGATCCGGAAGAACTCTCGGCCATAGCGAACATAGGATCCAGCCGATGCAGGCGGCACCGTGGTCCTCACCGTCCTCAACACGAGATGCCAATCCAGGCAGGAGACCCGAGCATTATCGACAGGGTCGTGGCTCTCACGCCCTCACGGCTCTGCTGAGAGGGGTTCTCCCACCTGGCACCGGCCCCTCGACGAAGGGCCGATAGTCGGCACCGGTCTTGATGACGGCGTGTACCACGCGCGCCATCTTGGCGGTGATCGCGGTCAGCGCCTTGCGCCGCAAGTCGGCATTGTGCCGGTCGCGGGCGATGTAGCGCTCGAACTTGTCGCGGAAGCTGTTCTCCCGCTGGCGGATGGCGACCTGACCGGCCAGCCAGAGCGTACGCCGGAGCCGGGCGTTGCCGTACTTCGACAGCTTGGTCTGGCCGCGGAAGGTGCCGGATTGCTGCGTGGCCAGATCGAGCCCGCAGAACTTCAGGAACTGGCGGTGATGGCCGAAACGGCGCAGGTCGCCGGCCTCAGCCAGGATGGTCAGCGCGTTGATCGGGCCGATGCCGGGGATGCGGCGCAGCAGCTTGTAATCGGCGCTGTCCGATAGGAGGGTGTCGGCCGCGACCTCGATCGCGTCGCGTTGCCGGATGAGGCCGCGCGCCTCGTCGATGACGAGCCGGAACATGCTCACCGCCGGAGCATCAGGCGGCACCGGCAGGCCGATCGAGCTGCGAGCCGTCTCGTAGATGTCGCCGAGCAGTTGCGCCTTGGCGACCTTGCGCCCGACCACGTCCCAGGCCGCAACGATGAAGGCTTCCTTGCTCAGCGCCGTGATGCTGGCAGGCGTGGGGAAACGATCGAGGAAGGCGAAGAACCAGTCCGAGCGGCTGTTGTGCCGGAAACGGTCGATCTCCGGAAAGTACAGCGGCAGGTAGTGGCTCAGGATCCGGTGCAGCACTTCGGTCTTGGCCTTCGAGACGGCGTCGTGCGTCTTGGAGAGTTCCTGCACGTCGTTGATCCCGGCGACGAGTGGATCCTGGTAGACCTGCGAGGCGCCGATGCGGATCATGTGCAGCATGACCTGGGCATCCTTCGGATCGTTCTTGTCCCAGCCGTTGTGCAGGGCCTCGCGGGTGCGGGCGAGCGCCACGGAGGAGATCAGGCGCACGGCAAAGCCGGCCTGGAGCAGGCGCCAAGCGATCGGGCGGTGGTAGTTGCCGGTCGCCTCGAAGCCACAGGTCACTGGTTGTCCGAGATCGGACAGGAGTGTGATCAGGCGGTCGTGCTCGGCCCGTGTGTTGAGGACGCTCAACCGGCGTCGTCGGCCGGAGCCGGGCACCTCGATGAGGACCTCGTTACGGGCCTTGGCAACGTCGATGGCTACGAGAACGCCGGTAGGAGGCGTAAGTTGCGGTCTGGTCATGGTCGATCCGTCTCCGGAATGAGGCTTCGAACACCGTCACTCTAGAGACCTGTTGATCGGCCATGACCGCCCAGGGCGGCGCGCTGCGCTCAGCGTGGCTTCGCGCGCCGCCCCAGAACCGGCGAGCCATCTTCCCGATGTGCTACGGGCCCGAGTTCGTCTCGAAAGCCCTCGACCGCTGGGCCTACGAGAACGGTGTCACGTTGGACTTCTCGCGCCCCGGCAAGCCGACCGACAACGCACTGGTCGAGTCGTTCAACGGCCGGCTGCGCGACGAGTGCCTGAACGCGAACGGGTTCTTGTCGTTGGCCGACGCGAGGAGCAAGATCGAGACGTGGCGGCGGCACGACAACGAGAGCCGTCCACACACCGCCCTGGGGTGGCGAACGCCCCAAGAATTCGCCCTAGCGGCGGCCCTGCAGCCCGCCGAATGAGATCCGGAAGCTCACCTTACGGCCGGACCAAAATCCGGGGGACCCTCACGAGGGCAAGGTGGCGGTGAGCGTGCGCAACACACGCTGGTGCTCGGACGGGCTGGAGATCGCGGCGGAGTATGGCGAGCGGGTGCGGGTCGTCTTCGCGCTCGAGTGCTGCGACCGGGAGGCGATGAGCTACGTGGCAACTGTGCCGGTCTAACTATCCACGGCGTAACTGGCAGCCTTGTCCACTTTGCCCTGCTGCACGAGCGCCGCGTCCTGCGGGGTCAGCATTTTCGCGTGCAGCACGATCCAATCGCTCAGCGGGTCTCTGGTGTCGTCCATGCTGGTGGCGAGCGACTTGGCTACGGTGTCCCAAGCGGTCGTGCCCACCTGTGTGATGCTCACGCCGCTGATCTTGCAGATTTCCGTGATCGCATCCAGGCGCACCTTGTCCGAGTAAGCATGGAACGGTGCATTGCCCGCGATCCAATCAACGAGGAACTTCTGTGCCATGGGGTAGCGGGCGCTCATCTTCGCGCGCAGTGCCAGTTGTGTGACTCCAATGAGGTTTCCCCTGTGAATATACCGTTTTTTACGATATAAACTTTGAATATCAAGAATTATCTCGCACGGATTAGAACGTTGTGGCGCATTGTTAGACCGCGCAAGACTCAAGACCCCGACCACCAAGGGTATAGGTGCTCGGTTCATGGCTGCCTGCCCCAAGTGAGTTTGAACAGCAGGGCATCCGAGCGCTCGTCGAACTCCACGAATAGTGAGTGAAAGAGAGATCGCCCGTGCGGGCTTGATCGAAGCCAAACCGATTGTCCCCGCGCAGCGCCGGGTTGGAGTTCAGCCACTCCAGTATCTCCCCGCGCATCGAGCCCAGCACGTCTTGGTCCGGGTTATAGCGGGGCCAGTTCATGTTCCAATCCATCATCGCTTTGAGCAAGCCGTAGTCGCTGGGACTTGCTGCGGTTTGTGCGGTGTCGTCGTGATGCTTGATCTTAGGCAAAACTTGGCGATTCATGGGCAGGACCTCATTGTTCCTGCACAAGTTTAATAAATACCGCCACTTACCGCTCAAGAAGGGGTGCAAAACTGCCAGGTTGATCAAATAGATATGCGAGTTGCTGCAATCAGACGAACGCGATACCGCTCAATCCGGCGACCACTTCGGTGGCACATCAGGGACAATGCCACTCCGTTGGACTTTACTTCCTCAACGCAGAGATTTAGCATTGAGAACGTGACACTGAATGAGATTGCGAGATGTCCGAGGAGCATCGCATAGACCTTCTAATAGCCGAGGCGCGCGTTCTGGAGGACTTGGCGAACTCGATAGCCGCTGTCGCGCACGTCCACCGCAATGAATACAAGCCGAGCGACGAGCGCGCCGTTTGGAGCATAGTGCGCTCTCGTCGCATCCAAGCTCTTCTCGCCTATGGACAGGCGGCTGCTCTACTCGGTTGTGTGGTGAGCGTGGATGATCCTGAACGATAGGAGCGCCCAAGCGTCCTGATGGGCCCTGCTGGCTGTTCAACCGCGTAGTATCGCCACTCTCTACCTTATGTTGCTTTATATTCTCTCAATTCGGTGAAGTCTGTAAGGCGGCCGACTGCATGCATCCTGTTAAGATACTGACGCTACGAATGTGCTCGAACGCAAGGCACCCGGAAGGAAATCGTGGCGTACGGTCGAGGACGGCTCAGGAATACGATCCAGCCGTTCAACAGGATCACTGCCGGCCTCCGCCAGGACAATGAGGCCTCAGTCACCGTCATCTTCGCTTTAGCCGCGACAACGCTGATCGGCCTCGTGGGTGGCGCCATTGACTATACCCGGCTGGTCTCGGCGCAGAGCCAGATCCAGCAGGCGGCTGACACCGGTGTTTTGGCCGGTGGCAATGCTCTCAAACTCGTTGTGTCCAACACCGACTCGATCATAGGCCTGACCACCCAGACCATTCAGGCCGAGATCAAGGACAGCGCCACAAACCCTGTCACAATCCAAGTTGACGTTGCCGGCGACAAAACCAGCGTGACGGCCATAGTCGAGCAAACCATCCACCTCACGTTCGGGCCGTTTGTCGGCATGTCGTCGCAGAAGGTTTCGGCCAAGGCCAAGGCCAGCGTGGTCGGCAAGATGCGCCTGTGCATGCTCGCGCTCGATCCGGCCGCGGCCGGCGCGTTCAACCTTGAAAAGAACGCGCAGGTCACGGCTTACGATTGTGCGCTGTACTCCAACTCCAAAAGCGCCTCCGGCATGGTCGGCAAGGACAATGCGCTGGCCCGAGCGCAGACGATCTGCTCGGCGGGTGGTACCAGCACCACACGAGCGAACTTCACACCCAACCCGCAATCAGGCTGCCCGGTCGTTCCCGATCCGCTTGCCGGCCGTCCTGCACCTGAAATCGGGACCTGCATGGAGTTGCCCTATGGAGCAGCCAAAAAGCCAAAGGCTGGCAAGAACTTGATAGACCAGAGCGTCACCCTTAGCCCCGGAACGTATTGTGGGGGGCTCGAAATTAGAAAGAAGGCCGTCGTCACGCTCAATCCTGGCATCTATGTGATGAAGGATGGGCCCCTCATAGTGGCAAATGACGCAACACTGTCCGGCACAGACGTGGCGTTTTATTTCACAGGGAACAAAGGCAGCCTGCTCTTCGACAAAAAGACGACGATCAGCCTTTCCGCCCCAGTCAATGGCGTCATGGCCGGCTTGTTGATATCAGAGGAAAAGACCGTTTCAGCACCGGTTGACCCCGTCTCGCAACTCGAAGACTTGCTCGAAGACGTGATTGAGGGTGTTGCCTCATTGGTCAATCTCAAGCCAGGTAAGACGCCACCGCCACTCGCTGCCAGCAAACCGATGCGGACATATCGCATCATCAGCGACAATGCCCGCACCATGCTGGGGACCATCTACCTTCCAGCCGGGCGTCTCGTGATCGACTCCAGCAAGCCCGTGGC
>JAGTAM010000377.1 GCA_023422485.1 Pseudomonadota bacterium
AGACCGAGGCGTAGAGGATGCCGAACGGCACGATCAGCGCAAGCCAGATCGCCGCGGTGTCACCGCCGCTATTGAGAAATACCCAGAAGGCCGGGAAGGCCGAGAAGCCGGTCAGCAGCGAGCCCCAAGCATAGACGCGGGTGCGCCCGAGGCGGTCGGAAAGCCAGCCGGCCATCGGAATGGTTAGGCACAGCAGGAGCGCGGCGGCCGTGACGCCGAGCAGCGCTTGGGTCCGCGGCATCTTCACGGTGCCCGTGAGGTAGCCTATCGAGAACACCGCGAAGACGTTGAAGAACACGCCGTCGATGGTGCGCGCGCCCATGCCGGCGATCACGTTGCCGGGAAAGTCGCGGATCATCGAGACGAAGGGGATCGCCGCCTCGCGGTTGGTCTCCTTCACCCGGGAGAATTCCGGCGTCTCCATCACGTTGAGGCGGATATAGGCGCCGACGGCGACGAGCACCGCGCTGAGCAGGAAGGCGAGCCGCCAGCCCCAGGTGAGGAACTGCTCGTCCGAGAGGCCCCAGGAGAGACCTGCCACGACACCCGAGGCCATGCAGAGTCCGAGCGCGAGTCCGATCTGCGGGATGCTGGCATAGAGGCCGCGCTTGTCGGGCGGGGCGTACTCGAAGGCCATCAGCACGGCTCCGCCCCACTCGCCGCCGAGCCCGATGCCCTGGACGATCCGCAGGAGCAGCAGCAACACCGGCGCGGCCACGCCGATCTGCGCGTAGGTCGGCACGAGGCCGATCAGGAAGGTCGCGACCCCCATCAGCATCAGCGTGATGACGAGCATGCTCTTGCGGCCGATCCGATCGCCGAAATGCCCGAAGACCACGCCGCCGAGCGGCCGGGCGACGAAGCCGACGGCGAAGGTCGCGTAGGCGAGCAGGGTCGAGACGAGGGGATCGTCGGCGGGGAAGTAGAGCTTGTTCAGGACGATGCCGGCGACGACGCCGTAGAGGAAGAAATCGTACCACTCGATCGTCGCGCCGATCAGCGCAGCGGTGACGACGCGGCCGAGGCCGCCTGCCTTGTGTGTCGTCGGGCGCTTCGTCATGCCGGGCTCCCCTCGCGCGTCGCTTGTCTGAGCCTACCGAGCCCCGGCGCGGCGGCGGCGATCGGGATCGATCCGGCCCGCGCGTCGTCCAGGATCATCTCGGAGGCTTTTTCCGCGATCATCACCACGGGTGCGCTGGTGTTGCCGGAGACGAGCGTCGGCATGATCGAGCAATCGACGACGCGCAGGCCCCCGACCCCGTGGACGCGCAGGCGCGCATCGGTGACGGCGAGCGGGTCGGTGCCCATCCGGCAGGTGCCGGAAGGGTGGAAGATCGTGGCGCCCGACGCACGGGCGAAGGCGAGGAGCGCCTCGTCTCCCTCCGTGCCCGCACCCGGCTTCACCTCCTCGGTGAGGAGATCGCGCAAGGGGGCGGTCGCGGCCAGGCGGCGGGCGAACTTGATGCCCTCGACCGTGCAAAGCCGGTCGGTCTCGGTCGCGAGGTAGTTCGCCCGCATCACCGGGGCCGCGAACGGATCGGCGCTGCGAAGCGTGACGCTTCCGCGCGATTCGGGTCGTAACTGGCAGACTGAGAAGGTGCAACCGGACCAGGGATGGGGGGCGCCGCCTGCCATGTCGGCCGAGAGCGTGGCGAAGTGGAACTGCACGTCCGGCGTACCGGGGCCGGGCATCACGCGGGTGAACAGGCCGCCCTGGTTGATCCCGACCGCCAGCGGTCCGCTGCGGGTGAGCAACCATTGCAGGCCGATGCGCGCCTTGCCCCAGAGCGAGCGCAGGTCGTCGTTGGTGGTGATCGGCTTGGCGACCCGGTACATCAGCCGGATCTGGAGATGGTCCTGAAGGTTGGCGCCGACGCCGGGAAGCGCATGGACGACCGGGATGCCGTGGCGTTTGAGTTCATCTTCAGGCCCCATGCCCGACAGCATCAGCAGTTGCGGACTCTGCAACGCGCCGGCGGCGAGGATCACCTCGGCGCCCGCGCGCGCCTCCTGCATCCGCCCCTTGCGCCGATAGCGGACGCCGACGACGCGGCGCCCTTCGAGGATCAGGCCGGTCGCCTGCGCATCGGTCTCGACATGCAGGTTTTGGCGCCCGCGCGCCGGGCGCAGGTAGGCGACGGCGGTGCTGCAGCGCCGGCCGTTGCGGGTGAAGAGCTGATAATAGCCGGCGCCTTCTTGGTCGCCGGCGTTGAAGTCGTCGGTGCGCGGCACACCGAGTTCGCCCGCGCCCGCGATGATCGCCTCGATCAGTTCGTGGCGCCGCCCGATATTGGAGCACCAGAGCGGCCCGTCGGCACCGTGGGCCGGTCCTGCGCCCTTGGTGTTGTGCTCGGAGCGGATGAAGTACGGCAGCACGGCCCGCCACGACCAGCCCTCGTTGCCGAGCGCCGCCCAGTGATCGTAATCCTCGCGCTGACCGCGCACGAAGATCAGGCCATTGATCGAGGACGAGCCGCCGAGCGTCCGGCCGCGCGGCCAGTAAATGCGCCGATCCCCCATGGTCGGCTCCGGCTCGGTGTAGAAGCCCCAGTTGAGTGTCTTGTGGAACATCGTCTTCCCGTAGCCGATGGGAAGATGAATCCAGGGCGAGCGGTCGCGTGGGCCGGCCTCCAGCATCAGCACGCGGTGACGTCCATCAGCCGAAAGCCGGTTGGCCAGCACGCAGCCCGCCGTGCCGCCGCCGATGATGATGAAGTCGTAGGGGGCGACAGCCATCGCCGACACCTCGCCGACTGCGTTTCTTTGGGCTTTATCCGACTTTGAGCCCTAATGTCTCAAAAAACGGAACGCTATGTTCGATTAGATGAGGAATTTTCGGGAGAGTCAATCACGCATACGAGATCGACCGGCTTCGCGCGGGGCGGTCGAGTCGGAAAACGCTGCTCTCGGGTGATTTCCGCGCGCTTCGCCTCGCCATGAAGGAGAAGCCGGATGAAGCGGGTAGAGGTTTTACGGGCTGACGCCGAAGCCAAAGCCCGAAGGCATCAGTTGCCCGGAGTACCGAGCGTCATCCCGGCCTGCTCGTTCCTGGCCATTTCGAGCATGTGCCACTTGAGGCCGGAAATCAGCGACTCGATCGAGACGCCGCGCGGGGCAGCGTGGCTCGGCTGCCCTACCTGGAGCTGGGCTACGCTGGCAGCGAGGTAGAAGGCCATGGCCAAGGGCAGGAACTGGCGGAGGCGCTCGGCGGGGGGCATGGGCGGTCGCGGATTGCTGCAATGCACAGGATTTACGTCCCGGAATTGTGCGGCGCAACGACGGTCGCGTCATACGAGCCCTGCCATGGGTGCGGAGATCAAAACAGTGTCTGATCCTTCCGCCTCGACGTGAGGCGACGCTGGTTCTCCCGAAACAGCGGTTTGTCGAGCATCGGTCCCCTGCCGCGGCATGGGGTGAGTCATAGCCGGTCGGGTGCAGCCAAATTTCTCGCTACCAGTGCTATAATGCCGGTTTTGATCATCATCACGCCGGTTCGCTGGTGTAGAGGCGTTCGATCCAGACCGATATCGATCAATATTTTGCATGATTCAGATGCAGACAATGAATTTTTCCGATCCTCCGGAGCTCGCTAGGATCGCGTCGAGACGATGGATCGACAGAGATTCAGGGCAATCAACGACCCTGAACGACTCACCGTTTCGACGATGGGAAACGCTCAACGAATGCCAGGGTGCTTCTTCGGCCGTGCATCGTGCCACGCGCCAAGCCGGAGAGGGTCGCCCGACGGCAGCAGGAAGGCCGGAATGTCGAGGCTTGTCCGCTTCAAGGCCACGGATCGTGTGCTTTTGATTATCTGCCTGATGTATCTGGTCACCTATATTGACCGGGTCAATATCGGCACCGCCGCGCCAGCGATGCAGAAAGAACTCGGGCTCAGCAATTTCGAGCTCGGCCTCGCCTTCTCCGCTTTCGCTTATCCCTACGCGTTCTTTCAGATCGCCGGTGGGTGGCTCGGCGATCGGCTCGGACCGCGGATGACGCTGCTGATCTGCGGCACGATCTGGTCGGCTGCCACCGTGGCGATCGGGTTCGTCGAGGGGGCGGTTTCGCTTGTCATCGCCCGCTTCATCCTTGGTGTCGGCGAAGGCTCGGCCTTCCCGACCGCGACGCGGGCTTTGGCGAACTGGATGGCCGCCGACCGGCGCGGCTTCGCGCAAGGCATCACCCACGCCTTCGCCCGCTTGGGCAATGCGCTGACGCCGCCGCTGATCGCACTGCTCATCGTCGCCCTGTCCTGGCGAGACTCGTTCGTCATCGTCGGCATCATCAGCTTCGCCTGGGTCGCACTGTGGTTCTGGTACTTCCGGGACGATCCGCGCGACCACAAGCACGTGACGCCGCAGGAGATCGCCGTTCTGCCGACGGTGAAGATCGCGGGCGAGCGCAAGGCCGTGCCGTGGAAGCGCCTGCTCAAGCGCATGCTGCCGGTAACGATGACCGACTTCTGCTACGGCTGGACGCTGTGGCTGTTCCTTAACTGGATCCCGTCCTACTTCCTCCACCAGTACCAGCTTGACATCAAGAAGTCGGCGATCTTCGCCTCGGGCGTGTTCTTCGCCGGCGTCGTCGGCGACACGGTGGGCGGCGTCGTCAGCGACCGCATCCTCAGGAAGACCGGCAGCGTCTCGAAGGCACGGGTGAGCGTGATCGTGGTCGGCTTCCTCGGCGCGTTCCTGTTCATGCTGCCGGTGCTGTTCGCGACCGAACTCGTCACGATCACCCTGTGCCTGTCGGGGGCCTTCTTCTTCGCCGAACTCATCGTCGCGCCGATCTGGGCCGTGCCGATGGATATCGCGCCCCAGCATTCGGGCACCGCCTCCGGCTTCATGAACTTCGGCTTCGGGCTGGCCGGGATGATCTCGCCCGTCGTGTTCGGCGCCGTCATCGACGCGACCGGGCGGTGGGATCTGCCCTTCGTCGCCTCGCTCGGCCTGCTGCTGCTCGGCGCGGTGCTCGCCCTGCGCATGCGGCCGGACGAGCCCTTCCTCGACGATGTCGAGGAAACGCCGCCTGTCGTGCCCGGTCCGGCGGCGGTCCGGCCGCAGGCCTGAGCGCGAGCCCCTCCCCTTCGAATTTCCCCTTCCGATCGCCGCAAGAGGACACCGCGATGGCCGTCGTCAATCTCAAGGAGCCGGAACCGGTCGACCGTCCGGAACCGGCCTCCGTCGAAGCCGTCATGGACCGGGCGCGCGCTGCACAGAAGGCGTTCGCGAACGTCGATCAGGAGACCGCCGACGCCGCTGTCCGGGCGCTGGCGTGGTCGCTCTACAAGCCGGAGAACGCCCGCGAACTCGCCGAACTCGCCGTGCAGGACACCGGCCTCGGCAATGTCGCCGACAAGATCCGGAAAAAACAGCGCAAGACCTTCGGCACCCTGCGCGACCTGCTTCGCTCGCCGTCGGTCGGCGTGATCGAGCGCGACGAGGCCAAGGGCCTGGTCAAATACGCCAAGCCGATGGGCGTGATCGGCGCGGTGACCCCCTCCACCAATCCGGGCGCGACGCCGGTCAACAAGGCGATGATGGCGGTCAAGGGCCGCAACGCCATCGTCATCGCCCCTTCCCCGCTCGGCTACCGCACCACCGCCCGCATCGTCGAACTGATGCGCGCGGAACTTCAGGCAATCGGCCTGCCCGAGGACCTCGTGCAGATTCTCCCCTCGCCGGTGACGAAGGAATCGACGGAAAGCTTGATGAAGGCCTGCGACCTCATCGTGGTCACGGGCTCGCAGGACAATGTCCGCCGCGCCTATTCGAGCGGGACGCCGGCCATCGGCGTCGGCGCCGGCAACGTGCCGGTGATCATCGACGAGACCGCCGACCTCGACGCTGCGGCCGAGCGCATCCGCGACTCGAAGATCTTCGACAACGCAACCTCCTGCTCCTCGGAGAACGCCGTCGTCATCGTCGATGCGGTCTACGACGCGGCCCTGTCCGCGCTGGAGCGGGCCGGCGCCTATCTCTGCACGCCGCAGGAGCGGGAGAGGGTGATCGAGCGCCTCTGGGTCAAGGGCAAACTCAACCGCGACCTCATCGCCCGTGACGCGGTGGTGCTGGCCGAGGCGTTCGAGCTGCCGCCGCAAGCACAAGACAAGAGCTTCTTCCTCGTGGAGGAGACGGGCGTCGGCAAAGGCTATCCGCTCTCGGGCGAGAAACTCGCCCTCGTCCTCACCGTCTACCGCGCCAGCGACTTCGCGGCCGCCAAGGAGCGGGTGCGCGAAATTCTGGAGCACCAGGGCAAGGGCCATTCCTGCGGCCTGCACACCACCGACTTGGACCGTGCCCGCGAACTGGCGGAAGACTTGGAAGTGGTGCGGGTGCTGGTGAACTTCGCCCACACCTTCGGCAATGGCGGCGGCTTCAATTCCGGCCTCGGCTTCACCCTCAGCATGGGCTGCGGCTCCTGGCAGAAGAACTCGATCTCCGAGAACCTGAGCTACCGGCACATGCTCAACATCACCCATCTCGTCACGCCGATCCCCGAGGACAAGCCGAGCGAGGAGGAGCTGTTCGGCCCGCACTGGAAGCGGATCGGCCACAAGGAGGACGTGCGATGAACTTTCTGGAGCACGTCGCCAAGGCGCGGGTGCTGGCGCCCGCTGGCATCCCGGTTCCGCGCGCGGTCCTGTGCCGGACCTCCGAGGAAGCTGCCGCTGCCTTCGCTGATCTCGGACCCTGCATGGTCAAGGCTCAGGTGCCGACTGGCAAGCGCGGCAAGGCCGGCGGCATCAAGCCAGCCGACTCGGCGGAGGAGGCCCGCAGCGTCGCGGAGCGCATTCTCGGCATGGAGATCGACGGTCACGCGGTCGGCGCGGTTCTCTTGGAGGAGCAGGCCCGGATCGCCCGCGAGTTCTACGCCGCGGTGCTGATCGACACCGCGAGCCGCTGCCCGCTGGTCCTGTTCTCGACGGAAGGCGGGATGGACATCGAGGAGGTCGCCGCGACCCGGCCCGACGCGTTGCGCCGCCACCGCGTCGATCTCGACGCCGGCTTCGACGAAGCGGCCGCCCGCGCAATGCTGGCAGGCCTCGACCTCGGGGGAGGCGAGGCGCAGGTCGCTGACATCCTGGCCTCGCTCTACGCGACGAGCGGCCGGGTCGATGCGGAGCTGATCGAGATCAACCCGCTCGCCATGTTGGCCGACGGCCGCGTCGTCGCCCTCGACTGCAAGCTGACGCTCGACGACTCCGCCGCCTTCCGTCAGAGCGATCTCGCCGCCGAGGCGGCGGAAGAGCCAATGACCGACCTCGAACGGGAGGGCGCCGCCAACGGCCTGAAATTCATCCAGCTCGACGGCGATGTCGGCGTGCTGGCCAACGGCGCCGGGCTGACGATGACGACCATGGACGTCATCAGCCATTGCGGCGGGCAGCCGGCGAACTTCCTCGAGATCGGCGGCGAGGCCTACACCAAGTCGGAAGCCGCGCTGAAGCTCGTTCTGTCCAATCCCGGCGTCAAAAGCCTCGTCGTCAACTTTTGCGGGGCGTTCGCCCGCACCGACGTGATGGCGGAGGGTGTCGTCACCGCCTGGAAGCGGCTCGATCCGGACATCCCGGTGTTCTTCTCGATCCACGGGACCGGGGAGGACGAGGCAGTGCGCCTCGTGCGCGAGGGACTCGGATGCGAGCCCTTCGACCTGATGGAGGACGCGGTCCAGGCCGCCGTGGACGCCGCCCACTCAACGGCCAGCCGGGGAGCCGCCCGATGATCATCTATCGCCAGTCCGCCCGCGTCCTCGTCCAGGGCATAACGGGCAAGCAGGGGACCTTCTGGACGCAGAAGATGATGGAGTGCGGCACGCAAGTGGTCGCTGGCGTCAACCCGAAGCGGGCGGGCGAGCAGCATCTCGGCGTTCCGGTCTACGCGACCGCCAAGGCGGCGATGGCCGAGAGCCCGTTCGACGTGGCGGTGATGTTCATCCCGCCCGCCATGGCGCGCGAGGCGGCGCTCGACGCGATTCAAGCCGGCGCCCGCACTGTCGTGATCCTGACCGAGCACATCCCGGCCCGCGACGTGATGGCGATCCACCACGCGGCGACGCGGCACGGCACCCGCATCGTCGGCCCGAACACCGCCGGCATCGTCACGCCGGGCGAGGGGTTCGTCGGCATCATGCCGGGGCACAACCCGAACATCTTCCAGCCGGGCGAGGTCGGAGTGATCTCGCGCTCGGGCAGTCTCGGGACGCTGATCTGCCTCAACCTCACCCGCGCCGGCCTCGGCCAATCGGCCTTCCTCGGGATCGGCGGCGATCCGATGATCGGCACCACGACCCGCGACGCACTCCAGGCGCTCGACTTGGACGACCGCACCCGTGCCATCGTCCTCGTGGGCGAGATCGGTGGGGCGATGGAGGAGGCCGCCGCGGATTACGCCGCCGGCATGTCGAAGCCGGTCGTGTCCTTCATCGCCGGGCGCGCCTCACCGCCGGGCAAGAAGATGGGCCATGCCGGCGCGATCGTGTCGGGGTCGTTCGGCAGTTACGAAGGCAAGCGCCGGGCGCTCGAAGCGGCAGGCGTCACGGTCGCCGACACGCCAGCCGAGATTCCGGGCCTGCTCGGCCTCGGCGAGAACCGGCAGGGGTCCGCCGCCCAGGCGCTCCCGGCCTGAGAGTCACGAAAATGGCGCCGCGAGCCGTCGTGGCGCCTTCGATCTTCGATCGGTGCGGGTTCAGACCCCGACGACGGTCCGCAGATGACCGAACAGCGAGGCGACGCTGGCGAATTTCTCGCTCAGGGCCGGATCGAAATAAGCCGCGCGCGCGGCAACGATGGCGACGACCATCACCCAGAACAGGCCAACGCCGGAGCGCAGTGCAACCCGGGAGACGGTGGTGGGCTCCCTCTCGCTCGCCGGCAGGATGGGCTCGCCGAAGGAGTCGAATTGAACGGGGGACATAGCGACCGGAAAGATTCGATATTGCAGCGAGATGCCGGCCCATTATAGCCCGAACGCAATGGCCGGGTTTTCCGTATTTCCGGTAGCGCGGAAAGAGTCCTTCCGCGTTGGAATTCATGCGGAGAATTTTTCTCTCCGAAGCCTTTTGTTCCGCTCCGTGCCTGCCTATCCCCAAAAATCACTTCTCGACGAAGACCTTCGCAATCACGTAGTGGGCCGCCTCGCCGTGGTTGCCCTCCTCGTAGCCCAGCCCGGCCAGCATCTTGCGGGTGTCCTTGATTGACCTGACCGGCTGGCTTTGGACCGGGCTGATTGAGAGGATCAGCCAGGACCGAAGGAGTCGGACATGCGGCGAGGTCAGAGGACGAGCGCGGAGCAGGTCGTGCTGAAGCTGCGCCAGATCGAGGTGCAGACCGCCCAGGGCAAGAGCTTGGCGCTGGCGTGCAAGGAGGCGGAGATCTCCGAGCAGAGCTATTACCGCTGGCGCAAGGAGTACGGCGGCCTCCAAGTCGATCAAGCCCGGAAGATGAAGGATCTTGAGCGCGAGAATGCTCGGTTGCGCCGCTTGGTGGCCGATCTGTCCTTGGAGAAGCAGGTGCTGGCGGACGTCGCCTCGGGAAACTTGTAGCCCCCGAGCGACGCCGGCAGGCGGTCGACGGTATCCGAGCCAAGTACGGCCTCTCGGAACGTCACGCCTGCCGGATCGTCGGTCAGCACCGGGGTACGCAGCGCTACGTGCCCACCCTGCCGGCCGACGAGGATGGGCTGACCCGAGCCATCGTTGCCCTGGCGTCCGAGTATGGACGCTACGGCTACCGCCGCGTCACCGCGCTGCTGCAAGCAGCATGCAGGCACAGACCCATGACGGGCGCTCTCTACGCATCCTGACGCTGATCGATGAGCACAGCCGGGCCTGCCTCGCGCTGAAGGTGGCCCGGCGGATCAACAGCCTGGGTGTGATCGAGGCGCTGGCCGACGCGATGTGCCTGCACGGCATCCCAGAGCATATCCGCTGCGACAACGGCCCTGAGATGATCGCGAAGGCGCTGCGCAAGTGGGTCACAAAGACCGGATCGCAGATCCAGTACATCACCCCGGGCTCGCCGTGGGAGAACGGGTATTGCGAGAGCTTCAACGGCAAGCTTCGTGACGAGTGCCTACGCCAGGAGATCTTCTACTCGCTGAGAGAAGCACAGGTCGTGATTGGCCTATGGCAGAACACCTACAACCGTGTCCGGCCGCATTCGTCGCTGGGCTACCGGCCGCCCGCGCCTGTCAGCTTCCCGGATCTAGCCTACCGGCTACCCATGGCCACTACCATGCAGTAGCCTCTCAATCAGCCCGGTCCAAAATACCGGTCAGGTCAGCCTGCAGCGTCTAATTGCGGAGAACCGCCGCGATCACACATTCCTTGCCATTGAGGAACCGGAAGCGCATCTTCACCCCCATCTGCAACGGTCGGTCTACCGGCACCTGTTCGAAAATGCCTCCGCCGGCGGTGACCAGCGGCCACTCTCGGTACTTCTCACGACCCACTCGCCACACATCGCCAGCGTTGCGCCTTTGCGATCCCTACTGTTGCTCAAGGAAACCGCTGAGGACGGCACCCGCGGCTATTCGACCGCGACGCTGGCACTCGATACACGCGAGGTAGACG
>JAGTAM010000438.1 GCA_023422485.1 Pseudomonadota bacterium
CACGGCGCAGCCGACCTCGAACAGGCCGGCTTCCGCGGGCGGACTCGCGAGCCGCCGGGCGAGGTCGGCCATGTTGAGCGTGCCCATGGTGCCGTAGATCAGGCTGACGCCGACGAGGAAGAACAGCGAGGCGACGAGGTTGACCGCGATGTAGCCGAGCCCCGCCCGGATCCGCGTCTCGCCCGAGCCGTGCAGCACGAGCCCGTAGGAGGCGGCCAGCATCACCTCGAAGAACACGAACAGGTTGAACACGTCGCCGGTGAGGAAGGCGCCGTTCACCCCCATCAGCAGCAACAGGAACAGGCCGTGGAAGCGCGGCCCCGCCCGGCCCCAGCGGGCGAAGGAGAAGACCAGGGCGGAAAGACCCAGCACGCCGGCCAGCGTCAGCATCATCGCCGAGAGCCGGTCTGCCACCAGCACGATGCCGTAGGGCGCCGCCCAGTTGCCGAGCCGGTAGACCTCCGGCGCCTCGGTGACGCGGATGACGAGGACGAGGGCGGTGGCGAGCATCGCCAGAACCGTGGCGAGGCTGAGCACCGATTTCAGGCGGTGGCGCCGCTCGTCCATCAGGAACATCGCGCCGGCCACCGCGATCGGTAGCACGATCGGCAGGACGATAAGATGGTCGGACCACAGGACCGCGCCGGGTCCGCTCAGAAGGGGCGCGGTCATGGGTGCGGGTTCTCCGGGCTCGGTTCGGCGTGGTGCGGCTCGCGGCCGTCGACGTGGTCGTTGCCGGTGACGCCGCGGGCGGCGAGCAGCACGACGAGGAACAGGGCGGTGAGCGCGAAGCTGATGACGAGCGCGGTGAGCACCAGCGCCTGCGGCACCGGATCGTCGACCGAGACGGTCTCCGGCCCGGTCTTGAGCACCGGCGGCGCGCCGACGGTGAGCCGGCCCATGGCGAAGATGAACAGGTTGACGGCGTAGCTCAGCAGCGAGAGCCCGAGCGCCACCTGGAAGGTGCGCGGACGCAGCATCAGCCACACGCCGGAGGCGGCCAGGATGCCGATTCCCGCCGACAGTACGATTTCCATTACGCCGTCTCCTCGGCGGCCCGCTCGGCTTCCGCCTCCGCGCTGCGGGTGCGGCGAAGCGATTGGTGGGCGAGCGCAACCAGCATCAGGGCGCTCGCGCCGACCACCAGCACCATGATGCCGAGATCGAACACCAGAGCGCTCGCCGCCGGCACCTTGCCGATGAGCGGCAGCTCCCAATAGGCGAAGTAGGCGGTGAGGAAGGGCCGCCCGAACACCCAAGAGGCCGCACCGGCCGCGACCGCGATCAGCAGGCCAAGGCCGATCCAGGCGATCGGCTGGATCCGCAGACGCTCCTCCACCCACTGCGCGCCGCAGGCCATGTATTGCAGGATGAAGGCGATGGTGAGCGCGATGCCGGCCGCGAAGCCGCCGCCGGGCAGGTCGTGCCCGCGCAGGAACAGGTGCAGCGACAGGAGGATGATGAAGGGGAACAGCCACGTCATCACCACCCGCGGTACGAGCAGCGCGTCGGCGGCGGTGTCGCCGGGCTTGCGGCCCTCGCGGGCGCGGTCGTAGGCGTCGTGACTGTGCTGCTGCTTGGGCCGCTCCAGGCTGTCGGGCGCCGGGCGGAAGCGGCGCAGCAGAGCGAACACCGTGAGCCCGACGATGCCGAGCACCGAGATCTCGCCCAGCGTGTCGAAGGCGCGGAAATCGACCAGCAGCACGTTGACGACGTTGCGCCCGCCGGCCTGCGGATAGGCCTCCTCGATGAACCAGCGGGCGATGCCGTCGCCGGCCGGACGGGTCATCACGGCGTAGGCGAGTCCGGCCAGGCCGAGGCCGACGAAGGCGGCGATGCACAGGTCGATGATGCGGCGGCGGCGTGCCCGCGCCCGCTCCGCGGGAGGCGCCGGGATCGCCGCATCGCGCTTCGGCAGCCAGCGCAGGCCGAGCAGCAGCATCACCGTGGTGACGATCTCGACGAGGATCTGCGTCACCGCGAGATCGGGCGCCGAGAGCCAGAGGAAGGTCAGGCTGCTGACGAGCCCCGCCCCGCCGACGAAGATCGTGGCCGAGAGACGGTGATACTTCGCCCGTTCGGCGGCGCCGATCGCGCAGGCCGCGCCGACGATCCACATCAGCGCGAAGGCAGGATCGAACGGCGTGAGCCGGCCCGGCGCGAGCAGGTCGAGCCCACGGGCGGTGCCCGCCGCGAGCGCGGCGAGCAAGGCGGCGAGGAACAGGATGCGCAATTGCGGCTGGAGCCGCTCGGCGCCGAACCACTGCTCCAGGACGCGGGCGCCCTTGGTCAGGCCGGTCATCGTCCGCTCGAACAGCCGGCCGCCGTCAAGCCGGTCCATCAGCCAGGGACCGCCGCGGGGATTGGTGTCGATGCGCTTGCCGAACAGCAGATAGAGCAGCACGCCACCGACGAGGGCGGTCATGCTGAGCACCAGCGGCAGGTTGAAGCCGTGCCAGATCGCGAGGCTGTAGGTCGGCGTCTCCGCGCCGAACACCGCACTCACGGCACGCTCGAGCGCCGGACCGATGGTCAGGTTCGGCACGAGGCCGATGGCGATGCAGGTGAGGACGAGCAGCTCGATCGGGATGCGCATCCACCGCACCGGCTCGTGCGGCTCGTGCGGCAGGTCGTGCGGCGGCGGGCCGAAGAAGGTCTGGCGGATGAAGCGCAGGGAGTAGAGCATGGTGAAGGCGCTGGCGAGCGTGGCCAGGACCGGCAGGGCGATGTGAATCGGGTGGTCGCCCATGTTGTCGACCGCCTCCGACAGGAACATCTCCTTGGAGAGGAAGCCGTTAAGCAGCGGCACGCCGGCCATCGCCGCGGCGGCGACCATGGCGAGCGTGCCGGTATAAGGCATCGCCCGCCACAGGCCGGAGAGCCGGCGCATGTCGCGCGTCCCCGTCTCGTGGTCGATGATGCCCACCGCCATGAACAGCGACGCCTTGAAGGTCGCGTGGTTCACGGTGTGGAAGATCGCGGCGACCACGGCGAGCGGCGAGTTCAAGCCCAGCAGCAGCGTGATCAGTCCGAGATGGCTGATGGTCGAGTAGGCGAGCAGACCTTTCAGGTCGTGCTGAAAGGTGGCGCTCCACGAGCCGACCAGCAGGGTCGCCATGCCGGCGCTGCCCACGATCCAGTACCATTGCTCGGTGCCCGACAGCACCGGCCACAGGCGGATCATCAGGAAGATGCCGGCCTTCACCATCGTCGCCGAGTGCAGGTAGGCGCTGATCGGCGTCGGCGCCG
This sequence comes from Pseudomonadota bacterium, assembly GCA_023422485.1. Taxonomy (GTDB): domain Bacteria; phylum Pseudomonadota; class Alphaproteobacteria; order Rhizobiales; family Beijerinckiaceae; genus Methylobacterium. The sequence goes on from JAGTAM010000438.1 coordinate 3,250, forward strand.
CCATGGCGCGGGGCAGCCAGATGTGGAACGGGAACTGTGCCGACTTGGTGAGCGCGCCCGCCAGAACCAGCACGAGGGCCGGCAGGTAGAGCGGGCTGTTGCGGATCGTGTCGCCCGAGGCCAGCACCGTGTCGAGGTCGTAGCTGCCGACGATGCGCCCGATCAGGATCGTGCCGACCAGGAGGCACAGGCCGCCCGCGGCGGTGATGGTGAGCGACATCCGCGCCCCGTCACGGGCCGCGGCGTTGTCGTACCAGTAGCCGATCAGCAGGAACGAGACGATGCTCGTCAATTCCCAGAACAGGACGAGCTGGATCAGGTTGCCGGAAAGAACGATGCCGAGCATCGCGCCGACGAAGGCGAGAAAGTAGGAGAACAGCCGCGGCACCGGGTCGGCGGCGGCCATGTAGTAGCGTGCGTAGAGCACCACGAGCGCGCCGATGGCGAGCACCAGCACGCAGAACAGCCAGGCGAGCCCGTCGAGCCGCAGGACGAAGTTGACGCCGAGGCTCGGCAGCCACTCGACCGCGTGAACCACGGTGCTGCCGCCCGCCAATTGCGGCGTGAGGACGAGGATGCAGCCGAGGCTGGCCAGCGTCACGAGCCCGGCGAGCATTGCGGCGGCATTGCGCGCATGGCTGGGCAGGGCACCTGCGATCACGGAGCCCGCGAAGGGGAGGATCGCGGCGGCGGCGAGAAGGGCGTTGGACGACATCAACCCGGGCGAGGTGCAGGCTCGGGAGTGGCCTGAAGGACGAGAAGGGGCGGCGTGTGCGAGCGAGGCCTCCCGCCGTGGCGGACGCGGCACTCGTGCTTGCCGTTAAGGCATGCCCGAAGGTCCGACCGCAAGTGAAGCACGAGAAAAGGCGAAATCGTTCCGATGGTTGCGCGACGTGAGAAACCACACGTCGCTCCCCGATTCGTCACAGACCGGTCCGTCCGACCGGCACGCACCCTTCATCGGGCCGGCATCGATCGGGCAACGGCTCCGGCCCGCTCCCCTCGCGCCCTGGATTTTCGTCCGATGCCTCGCCCCCGTTCGCCCTCAGAGCGGGAAGGCCGACAGCGCCTGTTCGAGCGCCCGCCGCGCCATCTGCCGTGCGGCGGCTTCGGTCTGAGTCTCCGACTCGATGGCGGGGACCCGGACCGTGGCCGCGACCTCGACGACGTCGCGCCCCGCATCCGGCCGGCCGAAATGGACCCGCACCACGACCTGTCTCCGGCCGTCGATCACCTCCTGCGTTTCCTGAGTCATCCGAACCGGCATCCGCCTCTCCCGCTTTGGCTGGCGGCGCCCGTCGCGCCCGCCGTCTCCGGCAGGACGAACGACGCTCAGAGCGATGCGTTGCCTCGGCCGGGCAGGGAAGGACTGAGGCTATGGGCCGCGCGAGATCGGCGGGATTGAATCGCCGCGGGCGCGACCGTCTGCCGACGCCCCTCCTGAACTCGACAGATTCTCCCGCGGACGAATTCCGATCATCGATCGCGCGACGTCCCGAAATCGTCTGAAGCCGCAGTCGAAGTGTCCGCGAACGGGCCGCTGATCCCGTTTTGAAACGGATTTCCCGAGGCACGCGCTTTGCTGATCCGACGCAACTCAGTCGTCGCCGGTCCCGGCTGCCCGAGGGCCTGGGGATGATGCGGCGCCTGCCCCACGCCGAATCTCAGGTCGGGCCAGAGACTCGCAAGATCGATCGCAGACGGGACCCCAACATGGACGTGAGAAAAGCTCCCAACGTCG
>JAGTAM010000483.1 GCA_023422485.1 Pseudomonadota bacterium
TCGGCAACCCGTTCCTGTCGCCGACCTACGTCAACGCCCACATCGCCACGGCGCTGCTCGACCACGTCTTCGAGAACGGCGTCGTGATGCGCAGCCAATCACGGATCGCCGACTACGAGAAATTCTATCAGAACGTCTTCCCCGGCGGAGCGGTGAACGCCGCCGGCACAGCGGTCAACATCTCGGCCTATAACAGCCAGACCGATCGGACGAATTACTTCAACCAGACCGACTTCACCTACCAGTTCGTCACGGGACCCGTGAAGCACACCCTGCTCGGCGGCTTCGAACTCGGCTATCAGGAAGGCCTGAGCTTCCGCCAGGACGGGTTCTTCGCCACCACGGGCACGCAGACCCTCGTGGTGAACCCACTCTCGCCGGTGTCACGCGTCAGCATCACCTTCCGCAACATCGCCAGCGGCGCCAACAGCCGGTACGATCTCGGCCTGGCCGCAGCCTATGTGCAGGATCAGATCGAGCTCAACGAGCACGTCCAGCTCATCGGCGGCCTGCGTTTCGACCATTTCGACTTCTCCGCGACCGACCGGCGCACCGACGTCACCAATGCCCGCATCGACAATCTGATCTCGCCGCGGGCCGGTGTCGTGGTGAAGCCGCTGCCGAACCTCGCCTTCTACACGAGCTACAGCGTCTCCTACCTGCCCTCCTCCGGCGATCAGTTCAGCGCCTTGACGCCCGGCCTCGTCATCGCCCAGCCGGAGAAGTTCGAGAACACGGAAGTCGGCGTGAAATACGACGTGTCCCCCGTGCTTCAGCTCACCGGCGCGCTGTTCAACCTCGACCGCAGCAACCAGCGCATCGCCGATCCGAACCGGCCCGGCTTCTTCCTCACCTCGGGCCAGACCAACACGCAGGGCGCGGAGATCGGCATCAACGGCTACGTCACCGATTGGTGGTCGGTCGCGGGCGGCTACGCCTTCACCGACGCGCGCATCACCAACGATCTCTCCACCACGATCGTCGCCGGAAACTTCGTCGGCCTCGTTCCGCTGAACGCCTTCACGCTGTGGAACAAGTTCGACATCGATCAGCGCTTCTCGGTCGGCGTGGGGTTCATCAACCAATCCCACAGCTTCGCGACCTCGGATCAGACCGTGCGGCTTCCGAGCTATTCGCGCTTCGACCTCGGACTGTTCTACAACATCAGCGAGAACGCGCGCGCGCAGGTCAATATCGAGAACCTGTTCGACCGCAACTACATCGTCTCGGCACACAACAACAACAACATCCTGCCCGGCGCGCCCCGCACGGTCAGAGCCCAGATCGACGTACGCTGGTAGACACAGGACACCCCTCCCGCTTCCGGGCACGCCCGGAGGCGGGATCAGACCGCCCGCAAGGGCCCCTCCAGCACGCCGATGACGCGGGCGAGATCGTTGCCGCGCTTCATCACGAGCCCGCTCGCCGCGATCACCGCGTAGGCGCCCTGGCGGCGGGCGAGCTTGGGGTCCTTCTCAATGCGGTAGAGCGGCATCTCGGAGGTGCGGCGATAGATCGAGAACACGGCCTTGTCCCGGCGGAAGTCGAGGGCGTAGTCGCGCCACTCGCCCTCGGCGACGCGCCGACCGTAGAGATTGAAGATGGTTCGCAACTCGTCGCGCTGGAAGGCGACTTGCGGACTCGTCGAGGACGGAAACGGGATGACCTGACTGTCTCGGTCGTTCGAGCGGTGATCGACGCTCTGTCCCTCACTCATCGTCGCTCCCGTAGCGGTGCCAGCGTTCCTGCGGCGAGGGTCAGATGATGGGACTCGTCGGCGGAGCCCGCAAGGTGCTTCGCCGGCCATCGGTTATCCCCGTCGTTCACGATACGATTCTGGGGCGGAATGAAAGACTCATGTGCGTCGCCGCACGGTAAGGTGGCAAACATCACCGTCTCGCCGCGATCTCGCCTTGCCATCGCCGCCGCAAACGCTTTCACTGTGGCTTGAAACCTCGTCGGCCTGTCCACCGCGGCGGCGCCTGAACCCGAGCTCCCCAGCCCTCGGGCAATGCCGCGGATCTTCGGCGAGCCGACACCCAGAGGTTTCGAGACCCAAGGACTTCAGGCGGCCTCCTCGGAGCGCCGCCCTTTTTTCGTGACGATGCCGGGGACAGACCGCGGCGGCGATGTCCATCCTGGATGATCATCTCGAGGGATCATCTTGGCATCCGCGCCCGCCGGCGCGAGAAGCGGCGGCGATGTCCGAACTCCCCTCCTCTCCGTCGGTCGATCCGCCCGTCTTCGACGCCGCGTTCCGAGCCCGCCTCGCGGATCTCTTCGCGTGGCGGCGGGACGTGCGGCGCTTCCGCCCCGATCCGGTCGACGAGGCCGTGCTGCGGACCTGTCTGGATCTCGCGGCGCTGGCGCCGTCCGTCGGCAACAGCCAGCCCTGGCGGTTCGTGAGGGTCTCCGATGCCGGGCGGCGCGCGGCGGTCGCCGCGAGCTTCGAGCGCTGCAACGCCGCCGCCCGCGCGGGCTATGCCGACGAGCGGGGCGCGCTCTACGCCCGCCTGAAGCTCGCGGGCCTGCACGAGGCGCCGGTCCATCTCGCAGTGTTCTGCGATTCCGCGACAGAGGCCGGCCACGGGCTCGGCCGGGCGACCATGCCGGAGATGCTGCGCTACTCGGTGGCGGCCTGCATCCACGCCTTCTGGCTCGCCGCCCGCGCCCACGGCCTCGGCGTCGGCTGGGTCTCGATCCTCGAACCCGCCGCCGTGACCCGGACCCTCGACGTTCCGGATGCCTGGGATCTGATCGCCTATCTCTGCGTCGGCCACCCGGTCGAGGTGCATGCCGACCCGGAACTCGTCCGCCACGGATGGCAGGAGCGGTGCCCGGAGACGGTCCGCCTGCACGAGCGCTGAGGCCGTCACCGGACGCCGATCTCGTTACTTAAAATTTGTCTGAAGTTCTGAGGTCGGGATTCGCTCTCCCGCCAAGAGGCCGTGCATGAGGCCGGCATTCCGCCGTGCGTAAAGCAAAGCGGCAAGCTGGAACGGTGGATCGTCTTCGCCAGTTACGCTCCAGCTCGGAAAGGCGATCTTCGATGTTCGGAACAGGCAAGTACAGGGCGCGTCTCGCGGGCGCGCTCGTGGCGGTGCT
>JAGTAM010000504.1 GCA_023422485.1 Pseudomonadota bacterium
AGGCGAGCGCCCCGGCGAGCTGACCCGGAAGGGCCTTGTCGGAGCGGTGGAGCACGTCAGTGGCGAGAACGAGGTCGAACGACGCGGCCGGCAAGGCGTCGGCGGCTTCCGTCACCGCGACCGAGCCGGGCAGGCCGAGACGGGCACGCTCGGCCAGCCGCCGGTCGGTTTCCAGCACGGTCAGGCGGGCGTCCGACTCACGGGCGAGCGTGGCGGCGCGGGCCGAGAGCGGGCCGAAGCCGACCTGAAGGATACGGAGCGCCCGGTCCGACGGCAGGCGCTCTCGCGCCTCCGCCACGATCTTGGCGACCACCTCGGCGGCGGCGCGCGCCGTGGCGCCGCGCAGGTGGAAGGCGTCGAGGGCGGCCGGGGGCAGGCTTGCCGCGGTGACGGCCTCGCCCGCCACGATCCGTCCGACAAGGGCGGTGGTGTCGGCGAGCAGCACGAGTTCGGCGGCCAGTTCCGGATGGTCGGCCGCGATCCAGCGCATGGTCTCTTCGGGCGCGGGCAGGGTCACGTCCCGGCGCAGGCGCCAGACACCCTTGTCGAGCGTCGCGAGGCCGCTGCTCTCCAGGGCATAGAGGGCGTTGGTCGCCCAGGGATGCAGTGCCTCGGGCAGGCGGCCGTTGAGCACGACCTTGCCCTTTTCGGAAAGCCCCTCGGCGAGCCGGTAGGCGAGCGCCGTGGCCCAGCCCTCCAGCAGCAGGTGACCCGGTCCGAGTTCGGCGATGTCCGGTGCGGTCGCGGCGGCGAGGCTCGGGCGCAGGCGCTCGGCCACGCTCGGGCGGCGCTGCAGCGGCAGGGCGGTCGGCTCGGTGGCGCGCTCGACGCCTTGCGTGATGGCGTAGGCGTCGAGATCGCTGCCGCTGCGCGCGCGCATGGCCTGGAACCGGCCCTCGCGGATCGTGGCGATCACCTCGCCGTCGGCGTCCGTGAGGGTGAAGTCGGCCAGGATCGAGCGCTCGTTGCAGCGCCGGGTGCGGATCTCGGCGCGGGCGATCGCGGCGCCGGGGCGCAGCAGGCGCACCTCGCCGAAGCGCACGGGCACGTAGGCCTTGGTGGCGCCTTCGCCCATCAGCTCGGCGAAGAGCAGGATCAGGCCGTGGAAGCAGGAATCGAGACGCGCGGGCACGAGGCCGTAGCGCTCGTCCGCCTCGGCCGGGACCAGTTCGGAGACGATGGTGGTCTCGTCGATCCGGGTCGAGGCCGCGACCTGCCGGAAATTCTCGCCGAAGCCGAGGCCGGAGGCGAGTGCCCGGCGATAGAGGCCTTCGCCGGCGATCGCGTGCTCGGCCGGCACCGCGAGGTCGCGGCGGACGGGTGCGGGGAAGTCGCCCTCGATGATCTTGGCCGAGGCGTGGAGCTGCCACGGCGTCGGGGTCAGGCGGGGGCGGCTGAGGATCTGGATCTGGTTGCCGGAGCCTGACAGGCGCACCAGCACCTCGCGCAGGGAATCCTCGGCGAAGACCATCGGCGAGAGGATCTCGACGTCGGCGAGCGTGACGGCGTCGGAGCGCAGCGCCTGGCGGGCGACGTGCAGGGCCATCTCGACGAAGGCGGCGCCGGGCAGGATCACCTGACCGTCGATGCGGTGGTCGTCGAGTTCGGGCACCAGCGCGGCATCGAGATGGCCGTGCCATTCGAGGCCGTCGGGCGCGAGCCGGGTGCCGGCGAGCGGGTGATAGGGCCGCGGCGCGGCGCCGGCGCCCTCAGTCGTCTCGGCCAGGCGGAACGGGCGGCGCTGCCAGGGATAGAGCGGCAGGGCGACGATGCCGGCCGGATCGGCGCCGAACAGGCGCGTCTCATCGACGGCGGCACCGGCGACGAGGGCGGCGGCCACCGCCTTGGCGATCGGATCGCCGCCGGCGGGCTTGCGGTGCATCACGCCGACCGAGGCGACCTCGATGGCCAGAGGCTCGATGGCGTCGCCGATATGCGGCAGCAGGGTCGCGCGCGGGCCGACCTCGACGAAGACGCGGGCGCCCTGGCGGGTCGCCTCCTGCAGCGCCTCGCAGAAGCGCACCGGCTCGCGGATGTTGCGCCACCAGTAGCCGGCGCCGAACTGCGCGCCGGGCAGCACCGTGCCGGTCACGGTCGAGACCATGGCGGTGTGGCCGGCCGACGCCTTGAGCCCGTCGAGGTCGCGCAGCAGCGGACGCTCGGTCGGGTCCATCAGCCGGCCGTGGAAGGGGTATTCGAGGTCGAGCTTGCGCCCGCGGCGGCGCTTGCGCGCCAGCGCCTTCATCGCGGCCTCGATATCGGCCTCGGGGCCGGCCACCGTGATCGCCTTGGGGCTGTTGTAGGCGGCGATGTCGAGGGTGGGATAATCGGCGAGGAACGCCTCCATCTCCTCGACCGGCCCGAGCAGCACGGCCATGGTGCCGAAGCCGCGGGTCGATTCCTGGTGCTTGCTGCGGAAGAAGATGACCCGCACCGCCTGTTCCAGGCTGAGAATGCCGGCGGCTTCCGCCGCCGCGATCTCGCCGACGCTGTGGCCGAGGACATAGCGGGGGGCGAGGCCCTTGGCGCGCAGGGCCGCGGTCGAGGCACTCTGGATCGCGAAGATCAGCGGCTGCGAGACGCGGGTGAGGGACAGGCGCGCCTCGAGATCCTCGGCGAACATCGCCTCCTTCAGCGACCAGCCGGACAGCTTCTCGAAGAGTTTGTCGGTCTGATCGAAGCGGGCGCGGAAGGTCGCGCTGGCCTCGTAGGCCTCGCGGCCCATGCCGACCCACTGGCTGCCGTTACCGGAATAGACGAAGGCGACCTCGGCCTGGCGCTCGACCGCCGTGCCGACGACCGCCGCCTCGCTCTCCTCGCCCTCAGCCAGTGCCCGCAGGGCGGCCGGCACGTCGGTGCCGGGGGCGATCGGCAGGGCGAGCCGCGTCGAGAGGCGTTCGCGGCGGTGGAA
>JAGTAM010000558.1 GCA_023422485.1 Pseudomonadota bacterium
GATCTATCCCGGCCAGATGTTCGTGCTGCCGAAGGACGAACCGTCGTCCGGCACACCGGCCGCCAAGCCCGGCACCGATCGTCGCACCTGAGCCCCGGCCGGCCGGATCGGGGAGGCGCGCCAAGCGCTTCGGCCGTGGCGGGGTGCGCATGACGGACGGTGGGCCTATATGCGGCGGATAACGGCCGCTCCGCGCCGCAAGGTCTTTCAGAACACGACGATGGCACAAGCACCCGCGCCGGCGGGGGAGGGCGCGTCCACGCCTCTCGAACGCCCGGGCCTCCTGACGACCTATCGCCGCCTCTGGCCTTACCTTTGGCCGCACGGCCGCACCGACCTCCAGCGCCGGGTGTTTCTCGCCTTCGGCCTGCTCTTCGTGGCCAAGGCCGCGACGATGGTGATGCCGTTCACCTTCAAGTGGGCCACCGACGCGCTGGTCGCGGCAATCGGCGCCAAGGACGGCACGGCCGCCGCCGCCTCCGCCGTGCCGGCGGGCCTGCTCTCGGCGCCCTTCCTCCTGATCGGGCTCTACGGCCTGTCGCGCATCGCCATGGCCGGGTTGACGCAGGTGCGCGACGGGCTGTTCGCCAAGGTCGCGATGCACGCGGTACGCAAGCTCGCGCTGCAGACCTTCGAGCACATGCACCGGCTGTCGTTGCGCTTCCATCTGGAGCGCAAGACCGGCGGCCTCACCCGCGTGCTGGAGCGCGGCCGCTCGGGCATCGAGGAATTGTCGCGCCTGATGGTGCTGACCCTGGTGCCGACCATCGTCGAGCTGGTGCTCGTGCTCGGCATCCTGGCTTACGAGTTCGACTGGCTGTACTCGGTGGTCGTCGCGACCATGATCGCCGCCTATCTCGGCTTCACCTGGAAGGCGACCGAGTGGCGCATCGGCATCCGCCGCCGGATGAACAACTCCGACACCGAGGCCAACACCAAGGCGGTCGACTCGCTCCTGAACTTCGAGACGGTGAAGTATTTCGGCGCGGAGAACCGTGAGACCGCCCGCTACGACGCCTCGATGGAGCGCTACGAAAAGGCCTCGACCCAGACCTACGTCTCGCTCGCCGTGCTCAACGCCGGTCAGGCGGTGATCTTCACCCTCGGTATGACGGCGGTGATGTGGCTTGCTGCCCGCGACATTATGGCCGGACGCACCACGATCGGCGGCTTCGTGCTCGTCAACACGATGCTGGTGCAGCTCTCGATGCCGCTCAACTTCATGGGGATGATCTACCGCGAGATCAAACAGGCGCTGATCGACATCGACGACATGTTCCTGATCCTCCAGCGCAATCCCGAAATCGCCGACCGGCCGGGCGCACCACCGCTGAAGGTCGAGGCCGGCACGGTGCGCTTCGAGGACGTGCGTTTCGCCTACATCCCCGAGCGGCCGATCCTGCGCGGGATCTCGTTCGAGGTGCCGGCGGGCCGCACGGTGGCCATCGTCGGTCCTTCGGGGGCGGGCAAGTCGACGCTCTCGCGCCTGCTGTTCCGCTTCTACGAGCCGAATGCGGGGCGCATCACCATCGACGGGCAGGACATCGCCAGCGTGCGGCAGGACAGCTTGCGGGCGGCGATCGGCATGGTCCCGCAGGACACGGTGCTGTTCAACGACACCATCGGCTACAACATCCGCTACGGCCGCTGGGATGCCAGCGAGGCCGAGGTGCGCGAGGCCGCGCGCCTGGCCCAGATCGACCGCTTCATCGAGAGCCTGCCGGAGGGCTACGACACGCCGGTGGGTGAGCGCGGCCTGAAACTGTCGGGCGGCGAGAAGCAGCGCGTGGCGATCGCCCGCACCATCCTGAAGGGCCCGCCGATTCTCGTTCTCGACGAGGCGACCTCCGCCCTCGACTCGTTCACCGAGCGCGAGATCCAGGCGGCCCTCGACCGGGTCAGCCAGGGCCGCACCACGCTCGTGATCGCCCACCGGCTCTCGACCGTCATCAACGCCGACGAGATCCTGGTGCTCGATCAGGGTCGGGTCGTCGAGCGCGGCGATCATACGAGCCTGCTCGCCCGCGGCGGCGTCTACGCCGCCCTGTGGAACCGTCAGCGCGAGGCGGATGCGGCCCGCGAGGCGCTCAAGCGCGCCGAGGACGAGCGCAACCTGGCCGAGGCCGCTGAGCCCGAGGCGGTGCATTAGGCCGTCGTCTCGATCCGAGAGCCGGCGGCCACCTTTCGCGAGGAGGCTCCGGCCCGCGGTTGACGGAACCGCGCCCCCCTGCCATCCGGCGGGGACGATTCGCCCCGCCGGAGTCCAACGGGAGCCCATGACCGACCTCATCGAGACGATCCGCCGGACGCTCGTGCCGATCCACAAGGAGGGCTACCCCTTCATCCTGATCGGCATCGTGCTCACTGTGGTGCTCGGCTACTTCTCGCAGTTCTTCGGCTGGATCTTCCTGATCCTCACCCTCTGGGTCTGCTACTTCTTCCGCGATCCGGAGCGGGTGGTGCCGGTCGGCGACGGCCTCGTCGTCTCGCCCGCCGACGGGCGCGTGAACCTGATCTCGACGGTGCTGCCGCCGCCCGAACTCGACCTCTCGCACGAGCCGATGCTGCGGATCTCGGTGTTCATGAACGTGTTCGACTGTCACGTGAACCGGGTGCCGGTCTCGGGCAAGATCGGGCAGATCCACTACACGCCGGGCCTGTTCCTCAACGCCGAACTCGACAAGGCGAGCGAGGACAACGAGCGCAACGGCCTCGTCATGGAGACGACCCATCGCGGCCAGCCGGTGCGCATCGGCGTCGTGCAGATCGCCGGGCTCGTGGCGCGTCGCATCGTCGGCTTCGTCTCGGCGGGCGACACCAAACAGGTCGGCGAGCGCTTCGGCCTGATCCGCTTCGGGTCGCGGGTCGATGTCTACCTGCCGGTCGGAACCCGCGTGATGGTCGGGCTCGGCCAGAAAGCGGTGGCCGGCGAGACCGTGCTGGCCGATCTCGGCGGCGGGGCCGAGCGGGCCTTCCGCCGCATCTGATCTTTCGTGCAGAAGGGCACCATGGGCAGAAGCGACGAGCCGAGAGACACGTCGAGAGACGAGTCGAGAGACGACATGGACGATCTGTTCCCGCCCTTCGCGCCGGACGCGAACGATCGACCGCGCCGGTTCCGGCCGGTGCCGTTCCGTCTGATCGCGCCGAACATGATCACCCTGCTCGCGCTCTGCCTCGGGCTGACCGCGATCCGGCTCGCCTTCGAGGGACGGTTCGAGCCGGCAGTGATCGCGGTCATCGTCGCCGCCGGCCTCGACGGCATCGACGGCCGCGTGGCGCGCCTGCTGAAGGGGACCTCGCGCTTCGGCGCCGAACTCGATTCCCTCGCCGACTTCGTCAATTTCGGCTGCGCGCCGGCGCTGATCCTCTACAGTTTCACCCTTCACAACCTGAAATCCGTCGGCTGGATCGTGGCGCTCGTCTTCGCCATCGCCATGTGCCTGCGGCTCGCACGCTTCAACGCGATGCTCGACGATCCCAACCGCCCCGAATGGAAGAAGGACTTCTTCGTCGGCATGCCGGCGCCGGCCGGTGCCATCACCGGCATGCTGCCGCTCTACCTGCACTTCCTCGGCCTCGATTTCAGCGCCTGGGGCCGGCCGGTGATCCTCGTCTACGTGCTGG
>JAGTAM010000652.1 GCA_023422485.1 Pseudomonadota bacterium
TCTCCGCACGGGCCGGCGAGACGCTTGTGGCAGCCGACTTGGCGTCACGGCACGATGGGCGACGCAACCGGCTGGTGATCGGCGCGGCCGGGCGGGCGCGCTTGCGCCGTGCCGATGTGGGCGGCCCGGACGCTTTCCGGATGCAGCATCTCGCGGTCGTCCGAGAGGGGTCGGGCGAGGCCGAGCGGCTGCGGGACACGGCCGAGAGCCCTCTGGCCTGGATGGCCCGCCGGCGCGGACGCGACGGCGAGCCGATGATCGACGCGGCTGCCTTCGCGGCGGGGGAACGGCTGCGCCACGATCTCGCATCGGCCCAGATGCTGCCGCAACTCTCGACCGACTGGACAGCGCCGCGCGTCGACGGGGGTGGCCCGCGCGATCCGTCTTCGGCCTCCGACCGAGTCATCGCCGCGCGGCAACGGGTGGATCTCGCGCTGGCGGCGGTGGGCTCGGACCTATCGGGATTGCTGATCGACCTGTGCGGCTTTCTCAAGGGGCTGGAGCGGATCGAGGCGGAGCGGCGCTGGCCGGCGCGCTCGGCCAAGGTGGTGGCACGCATCGCCCTGGCGCGGCTCGCCGAGCATTACGGAATCGCGCGCGAGGCGACCGGCCCGGAACGGGTACGCAGCCGCGCATGGCGCTCACCTCCGTTCGGCTAGAGCATCGTCTTTTTCCGAAAGCCGGCGGCCACCGTTCGGGACGATGCTGGAGCGGAGGGTTCGAGCGACCGTGGCATCCCTCACCGAAGGATGCAGGCCGGCAGGCGGGAATAATGCGCCGAGAAGGCACGCGGTCCGTTGGGCGTGCCTTCGGCCGATCAGGACACTCGGATGGCGTCGCGCTGGATCTTCTCGACCATGGCTCGGACGCCGTTCGATCGCTTCGAGGTGACGTGGGCGCCGAAATTGAGCTGCTTGAGCAAATCGAGCCCGTCCAGCTTCGCCGCCTGTTCCGGGCTCTTGCCCGAATACAGAGCGACCATGAGGGCAACGAAGCCCTTCACGAGATGCGAGTCGCTGTCGCCGACGATCGTCAGTCGGCGGCCGTCGTCCTCGGTGGACACTACGAGCCAGACTTGGCTTTCGCATCCGCGGACAAGATTCTGATCCGATTTCCAAGCCTCCGGAATGGGAGGCAGGGAGCGGCCGAGTTCCATCACGTAGACGAGCTGCTCGTGCGGGTCGTCGATGAGTTCGAAGTTTTCGATGATGGTGTCGAGGTCGGGCAGCATGGCACACGCGTTCAGGATCGTCGGACGATTTCAGCCGATATAGCGACCGCGGGCCGGGGCCGCGAGGCTCCCCCGACGCCGACGCGTCAGCGTAGGGAAGGCGGCAGCGAGGGAGGCACGTAGGCCCGCGCTTCCGGCAGTTGCAGCAAGAGCGGATCGGTCTCCGTCGCCGTGCCGCTGACGGCGATCTCGGCCTGGGCGGCATAGGCCGCGATGAGGCGGGGACCGAGCTTCGGCACGCCCTCCCGCCCCGCGGCGGCGGCCTCACCGAAACCCGAGACGATGGACAGACGCACCGGCCCGCCGACACCGGCATCGATGCCGATCGCGATGCCGCACGTCACCGTCTAGCCCGTGGCATCGAGGCACTCCGCAACAATCTCGGCGACGATCATGCCCAGGGCGTTGGCAGTTCGCGGTTCGACGAGGCTCGTCCCCTCCCCCTCGATCGTCACGCTGATCCGCCCGGCCCGACGTAGCTGTCCGAGCCCGGAGGCGAGCCGCCGCAGATAGTCCCGTAAGTCGATCGACGCGATGTGCGGCGCCTCGTGCAGGTGCTGCTGCACCAGGGCGATCGCCCTCACCCGCTGCCCGAGGGCGTCGAAGCTGCCGCGGCAGGATTCCGGTGCGGCGCGGCCGTAGAGGCCGATCAGGCTCACCATCACCTGGAGGTTGTTGCGCACCCGGTGATAGATCTCCGCCAGCAGCGTCTCCTTCTCCAGAAGCGCGTGCTCGGCATGCTCCTCGGCGTGCTTACGGTCGGTGATGTCGAAGCACGAACCGAGATACCCGTAGAAGACGCCGTTCTCCTCGAGCGGACGGCCGGTATCGAGCAGCCAGCGATAGGCGCCGTCGTGGCGGCGCAGACGGAATTCGATGGTGAACGGAAGCCGGGACTCGAACGCCTTGGCGACGATCTCGGCATGACGCTTGAAATCGTCCGGGTGCAGACCCCTGCGCCAGCCGTCGCCGATCTCCTCGGCGAGGGGGCGCCCCGTGAACTGGAGCCAGCACTCGTTGTGATAGGTTGAGCGTCCGGAATCATCCGTCCGCCACATCATCAGCGGCACATGGTCGGCAAATCGACGGAAGCCATCGCCGAGGTCGAACGGGGTCTCCGGCCCGCCATCCCCCGAAAGGCCGCCTACTGGCGTATCAGCACCCATTCCGCTCGTCTGTTCGCTCGTCGCAACCCGAAAACGACTTCACCTATGCGCCGGACAACGTCCGCGGTGTGGGGCCGTTCCGGGGCGTCCACAAGTCGATAAATCCTTTCGGCCGTGCAAGCCCGTACGGCAACGCGCGGCCCGGTCAAGCTTCACGAATGCTCGATCATCCCAAGGGTGCGCAAGGCCATTCTCTCAACCGGAGCGGGTTCGGCAGTGTTTGTCCGGTCCGGGCCGGGTCGTCCGCCGCCATATCGCGGATATCGATGGCGGGGGCGTTCAAGCACAAAGGGCCTCAGGCGCAACGGTGGCCGACCCGCGACGTCGAGCCGGCACCCGGTGGATCGGGCGGCGCGGTATCATGGACGACAGATTGGCACCGGCAGGCGCCTGCGCGCATCGCTTCAACCGTCAGCGCAAGATGGACGCTGGAGCATCCCTGACAGATTCCCGCCGAATCACTGTCGAAGAGCAGCCCGGAAGCAGACAGGGCAGCGCCAAACGCGACACGCATGCCTCGGATTTGGAAGCGTTCGAGCGCGCGGGCGAGACACCACATGCAACAAATGTGGTATTCACTCCCTCCATCAAGACGAGAACCATCCCACTTTATACGACATACAATCCTTTTTTGCGCCGCAACAGGATTGGCCGGAACGAGATCGGCGTGCATTCAACGAAATGTGAGCAAAGTGCTTGCCTCATCCGTTAAGACGTGCATTCTATCCCTCGTCCGCATCAGACCCGGCGAGAGAGCCCAGTCCGGCCTAACCGGCCGTTCATGGCGTCGAGGAGCGACCGCCCCCGGAAGCTTCGAGGCACAATCCCGCAAGGGTTGGACGATCTGAAGGGTGACGCTCCGGCGCCGCTCCGCAGGGCCCATCGAGTTGGCCGAAGTGCCAGCGGGTCCCCGGAAGCCCACGACAGAGGGGGGCACGAAGTGCTGGTAGCGGGCATTTCGGATGCCCGCACGTCGTGGGGAGCCTGATGAACACGAACGATTTCATCTACGATTTCGACGCGCCGGATTCGGACTGGAACTACGAGCCGTCACGAGCCGATCTGTTTCGGCTCATCGATGCCCCGCTCTACACCACCGACGCGGACGGGTGGCTGACCTTCTACAATGACGCCGCCGCGCAGCTCTGGGGGTTCCGCCCCGTGCTCGGCAAGGCGCGCTGGTGCGGATCGTGGCGGCTGTTCGAGTCGGATGGGACACCGCTTCCGCACGATCTCTCGCCGATGGCCATGACGCTGCGGGAAGGCCGCCTCTGTCGGGGCCTTCAGGTCGGCCTCGAACGGCCGGACGGGAGCCGGATGGCGTTCATGCCCTATCCCACGGCGCTCCGCGACGACCGTGGCGCCGTGATCGGGGGCTGCAACATCCTCCTCAAGGTCGAGCGGGCCAGCTTGCGCGTGGCGTTCCGCAATCCGCTTCAAGGGCGTCCGACGCTGCGTGCTGCTCAACGGGCAGACATGCACAGATGTTCGGCGTGACATTGCCGAAGAGGCGTGTGCGATCCACCTCGTCCGAACGGGGCGGTCCGGGGATGATCCGACCGTACGCTCCGCAGCATGGGAAGCAAGGAGGAAGCCATGTCGGTCGAGACCAACTGGAGCCTCGACGCTGTGCAGAGCCTGCGCAGCATGGCCCGTGAGGGCGTGCCCGTCTCCGTCATCAGCCTGAGACTGAAGCGACCGGTCGACGCGGTCTGTGCCAAGCTCGCCGAGCTCGGCATCACCCCGAAGGCCGAGGCCTGACCGATCCGGATGGACGCCCGCGGCACCGAGCCGGGGCGCCCACCCCCTCGATCACCAGCTTCCGGTGTTCTCCATGGAAGCCCACGGCTCCTGCGGCGGCTTCGATCCGCCCTTCTGCAAGATCTCGATGGAGATGCCATCCGGCGAGCGCACGAACGCCATGTGCCCGTCGCGGGGCGGCCGGTTGATGGTGACACCGGCGTCCTTGAGCCGCTGGCAGAAGGCGTAGATGTCGTCGACCTGATAGGCGAGGTGCCCGAAGTTGCGCCCGCCCGAATACTCTTCCGGATCCCAGTTGTAGGTCAGCTCGATCAGGGGCGATTTCGTCGCCTCCGCGCGCTCGACGTCGCCCGGAGCGGCGAGGAAGACGAGGGTGAAGCGGCCCTTCTCGTTCTCGACCCGCCGCACCTCCTTCAGGCCGAAGGTGTCGACGTAGAAGGCGAGCGCGCGGTCGAGATCCGCCACGCGAACCATCGTGTGCAGGTATTCCATGGCCACACCGGATGATGACAGGGATGGCCGGCTATCTGGACCGTGGCAGGCACCCGTCAACGGGCGTCGGCGATGAGGAACCCGTGTCGCGGGTCGATCGGAGCCGGCCCTGGAGCGGACAGCAACGCCTCATCATGGCTCACAATGATTGAAAGTAACATATATTTGATAAATCGGCTTCGTCCTAGGAATTGATCGACCGGGCCGCATCGCCTACCGAATACCGCGAGACCATTACTTGGCGATGAAAAAGATGGATTTGAGTATTTGGGGAAAATTTTTCTCTATTGATCCGGATTTTTTCCACCAATTCACGTCAGTAATGGCAACTTACAGGCAAAGCTCTACGAGCGAATTCGTTTCGGCTCTTCGTCCCGAGAGGTCCCGGTCGAGCGCGCCGTCGTCGGAGCGTGACGCGTGACGGGCTCGATCATCCGTGGGATCGGCTTGATCGACCATGCGACGCCCGAGCAGATCCTGTCGCATCCCGCATTCCCAGCGGCGCGCCGGATCTTCGTGTCGGAAACCGCCAGGGTCTACGAGGCGGGCCGGTTTCCCGGCCAGTTCGGGGCCGATGCCGGGCGGGTCACCACCCTCGCCATCATCGTCTGCCAGCATGCCGGCTACGAGCCGACGGACCGGGCAAGCTGGCCGACGCTGAGCCGCCTCAAGGACACCGTAGCCCGTTTCGGCTTCGCGAGTCCGAGACTGATCGACAGCTTCGTCGCGCGTCTGGTGCAGACCGGCTACCTCGAACTCCGGCAGCAACCGGAGGATAACCGGGTGCGTCTGCTGTGTCCGACCGAGCACCTTCTGGCCTGGGATCGCGACTGGATGGCAGCCCACTACGCGGCCCTCGAAGCCCTCTATCCCGAGCCGGGTTTTGGTCCGCCGCGACAGCGTGACCCCGCCTTTCAGGCGGCGCATGCCCGCTCGGCCGTCGCGGCTTTCGACGCGATCATCGCGATGATGTGGAGCAACCTGGAGATCATCTTCTTTCTCAGCAGCACGAGTGCGCTCATCATCCTGCTGTCGCTGTTCGAGATGGGCGGCAGCGAGCCGGATAGCCGCATCCGCGAGACCGATCTCGTCCAGCTCGCGCCACGCTTCGCCGTCTCGCGCAGCCATGTCCGCAACATTCTGACGGTCGCGCAGGAGCGGAATTTCCTCGTCCGCTCGGGGCCGCGCAATGCCTACATCCAGCTCACGCCGCACTGGATCGCTGCCTTCGACCGCTTCATTGCCGGAAGCCTCGCTCAGAGCGACCTCACCTACCGGCTCGCCCTGCGGCATCAGGCGGAACAGGCGCGCTCCGCAGCGTGATCGAACCGCGACGCATTCCGCTCGCCGCGGTTCGCCTCTAGAAGGCGGGACCTTTCTCTCGACGGCGAGCCCTGCCCGATGCGCACCGAGACGCCCCCGACCGTCCGCCTCGAGGAGTATCGCCCGAGCGACCACCTCATCGACCGGGTCGAGCTCGACGTGCGCCTCGACCCGCGCGACACGCGTGTGACCGCAACGCTCGCGCTGCGCCCGAATCCGGCAGGCCGCGCGGGCGCACCCCTCGTTCTCGACGGCGACGAACTCACCCTGCTGGCTCTCGAACTCGACGGGCAGGCGCTCGCACCGGAGGCCTACCGAGCCGGACCATCGGGCCTGACGCTGCACACGCCGCCGCAGCGCCCCTTCACTCTTCGGATCGAGACGCGCCTCGACCCGACCGCCAACACCCGGCTGATGGGCCTCTACCGCTCGAACGGCGTCTACTGCACGCAGTGCGAGGCCGACGGTTTCCGGCGGATCACCTACTTCCTCGACCGGCCGGACGTGCTCT
>JAGTAM010000573.1 GCA_023422485.1 Pseudomonadota bacterium
GGGGCGCGGCGGGCGCGGGCAGGGTGTCGGGCGCCGCCCCGTCGAGGGCGTGCAGATCCGCGTCGAGGGAAGGGAGCCGCCTCCGGGGATCGAAGAAGGGCGCGTCGGCGAGCGCGGCCCCGATCACCGGCTCGTAGGCGGCGTGGAAGCCGCGCAGGCGCACCAGCAGGTCGCGGTAGCCGGGCAGCGTCGCCACCCGCGCCTCCCAGTCGAGGTCGCGCTCCAGCGCCTCATGGGCCGCGGCCGTGGCTTCCCGCAGGCGGGCGTGCAGGCTGTCGCTCAAGGAGGGCTCAGGCGTGAACGGTGAAGCAGGCGCCATCGGCGTTCTCGACGTCGAGGCGGGCGCCGATCTGGTCGAGCATGGCCCGGATCAGCTTCATGCCGAGCCCGGTGCCGCGCGCCTTGGCACTCTCCCAGCCCGGCGGCATGCCCTCGCCGTCGTCGCAGACCCTGAGGCGCACGGCGCCCTCCCCGCCCGCGACGGTGACGCTGATCCGCGCGCCCTTGTCGGGCCGGCCGGCATATTTGAACGCGTTGGTGACGAGTTCGGTGGTGATCAGCGACAGCGCCACCGCGTGCCGGTAGGGCACCATCAGGCCGGGCTCCGCGGTCATCTCGACGCTGTGCTCGTCGCCGGCCATGCCGGCGAGGTCGCTGCACAGGGCCTGGATGGTCTGGCCGAGATCGACCTGCTCCATGCTCTCGCCCTGATACAGGCTGTCATGGACGCGGGCGACGCTCATGACGCGGGCCGAGGTCTCGGAGAAGGCCTGGCGCGCCTCCGGGTCGGCGATCTGGCGACGCTGCATGTGCAGGAACGCGGTCACGATCTGGAGCGAGTTCTTGACCCGGTGGTCGATCTCGCGGGTGAGCAGATCCTTCTGCTCGAGCAGGCGCTCCTTGTCGGCGAGCAGGCCCGTCAACTCGTCGATCTTGCGGCGCTGGCGCAGCACCACGCCGTCCACGGCGTCGGCGAGCTGGGCGGCAAGCGCCACCTTCCACGTTGCCCAGGGGGTGGAATGGCCGCGGCGCTCCTCGATCCAGCGCTCGAACGAGCGCCGCGGCAGCACCGCCACCGGGCCGCTGCCGGGCAGGACGGGTTTGCGCGGGTCGCCGCCCCAGGTCACGGTGCTCGGCATCTCGGGCTTCACCCAGAACAGGAGATGCTGGCGCGAGGTGCCGACGAAGGCCGCGAGCAGGCCGCTGGCGATCTCCGTGTAGCTCGCAGCGGGTGCGTGGTGCAGCACCAGCGTGTCGGTGACGAAGGTGGTCTCGCCGGAGGGCAGGCTCTGCCGCAGCCAGTCCACGAGCGCCCGCACCGCCGCCTCGTCCGGCGTCGTGCCGACGAGGCAGACGGCCTCGTCCGAGACGATGCCCGCGCCCGTCGCCCCGAACAGGTCGAGCAGGGTCGGATCGCCCTGGGTCAGCGAGCCCAGGAAGTCATCGGAGCGGGTGAGCCCGCGCACGAGCCGGCCCTGCACGTCGAGATGGCGCTGCCGCTCGCTCCACAGCGCCTTGCCCTCGATCTCCTGCACCCGCATGGCGAAGCCGTCGGTGAGCACGGTGGCCGCAGCGCGGGTCTCCGGCGCAACGTAGTGCGGCCGGCGGTGATGGCCGATCTTCAGGCCCCAGAGCCGGTTCTCGACCATGATCGAGATCGACATCGAGCCGTCGACGCCGAGGTTGCGCTGGTATTCGAGGTGGATCGGCGAGAGCGTGCGGTTCTGCGCGAAGGTGAGGTCGATCGGCGCGTTGCCGGCGGAGCGGTCGGCGACCAGTGGCACCGGCACGCAGTCGCGGTCGATCACGAAACGGCTCTTGGCCTTGGTGTAGAGGGCGCGGGCCTGGGCCGGGATATCGGAGGCGGGAAAGCGAAGGCCGATCAGCGGGCGCTGCCAGTCCGGCACCATGTCCTCGGCGATGGCCTCGCCGTTCCACTCCGCGTCGAAGCGGTAGACCAGCACCGATTCGAAACCGGTCATGGCGCGAATTTCGAGGGCGGCGATCTGGGCCGCCTCGGTCAGGGTCTCGGCGGCGCGCAGCCGCATCATGGCGAGTTCGGCGTCGAGCGGGCTCGCGGTGAGGAAGTCCTCGGGCCGCTCGGGCGCCAGTTCCAGCTCGACGATGATCCGGCCGAGATGGGCATGCGCCACGAGGTGGAAGCGCTCCTCCCGCGGCGGAAGCGTGAGCGTGCGGCGCAGGAGGCGCCCGTCGGTCAGGGTGTGGGCGGCCAGTCCGTCGCGGATCGCGGAGACGATTCCGCCCGGCAGCACCGCCTCCAGGCTCAGGCCGTTCGGCGGAAACTGCTCGGACGCCAGCACGTCGGCGGCGTTGGCGCTGAAGGCCAGGATCTGGAGGGTCGCGGCGTCGGCGGCGAGCATCACCGCGTTCGGCTGGATCGAGCCGGGGATGTGGATCGGCTCGCGCTCGCACAGGCTCGGATCGACCGGTTCGGCCCGGCTGCGCTGAGAGATCGCGGCGAAGACGGCCTCGCGCGAGGGGCCGGCGGCGATCTGCTCCAGGGGGCTGATCGTCAGCCACGTGCAGTTCGCCCCCGCTCGCAGGCCGATGCGCGCCCGCAACGGGGCTGGGATGCGGCCGAACACGAATTCGAAGGCTTGGCCCGCCACGGCCCGGCGCTGAGCGGCGAGGAAGCGGCCGTAGAAGCCGGGCACGTGGGCGCTCGGCACGAGATCGCGGAAGAAGTTGCGCCCGACCATGGCGTCGGGCGGCAAGCCGCACAAGCTGCCCGCGGCGCGATTGCAGGCAAGCACTTTCCCGATGGCGTCGAGAGCGAGAATGCCCACGCCGATTTCATCCCGCTGCTCGGGAGTGAGCGCGTCGAGATCGACCGGAAGGTCGATCGGACCACCATTCGGTCCCCTGGCGTGCATCTGCGACGGATCGACCATTACGGCAGCCGGTATGCCTTCCGCGCTCGGGTTACGCAATGCCGAGGCGCCCGCAGCC
>JAGTAM010000586.1 GCA_023422485.1 Pseudomonadota bacterium
GGCGACCACCGTCTCGGAGGAGGCGAGGTCGTGCGAGGAGAGGTTGAACGACAGGCCGATCTCGGGCGGGAGCCGGGCCGCGTCGGCGAGCGCCTTGCGCAGGAGCAGCAGCGTCACCGAATGGATCATGCCGCAGCGCTCCGCCAGGGCGATGAAGCGGTCCGGCGGCACGCGCCCGAGCTTCGGGCTGGTCCAGCGCGCCAGCGCCTCGACCGCGGTGATCCGGTCCGTCACGGTGTCAAGGATCGGCTGGTAGTGCATCTCCATCTCGGCGGCGAGGTCCGCGCTCTGCAGCGCCGTCTCCACCGCGCGCGCATCGCGGATCGCGTCCTCGTGCTCCTGCGAGAACAGGGTCGTGGAACCCCGCTTGTGCTCCTTGGAATGGTAGAGCGCGTAGTCGGCCCGGTCGAACAGGGCGTCCGCGGCGCGTCCGGCCTGCGGGTAGAGCGCGAGCCCCCCTGAGCACCCCGGCACGACCTGCGTCTCACCCAGCGCGATCGGCGCGCGCAGCCGTGCGCAGATTCGATTGCAGAGATCCACTACGTCGTCCGGACAGGCGGCGGCATGAATCAGCACGCCGAACTCGTCACCGCCGAGGCGCGCGATCGTCACGCCGCGGCCGGCGAAGGATTGGAGCCGGCGCCCGGTCTCCTCCAGCACCCGGTCGCCGGCGGTGTGGCCGAAGGTGTCGTTGATCGGCTTGAAGCGGTCGAGGTCGAAGATCGCGAGGGCGAAGGCCGTGTCGCTATCGGCCGAGACGGCGATCAGGGCGTCGAGGCGCTGGAAGAAGTAGCGCCGGTTGGGCAACCCGGTCAGGCTGTCGGTGTGGGCGAGACGCCGGTTGTCCTCGCTCAGCCGCTGCGCCTCCGCCTTGGACGCGACCAGTTGCAGGAAGGCCAGGAAGTTGTTGGTGAGGATGCGCACCATCACCACGGTGACGAAGGCCGTGTTCAGCGCGATCGCGATGAACACACTGTTCCCGCTCGTGAAGCAGTGGATCAGGAACACGCCAATGACGATGAACGTCACCAGCAGGGCCGCGAACGGGAGATGCGTCAGGCAGAAGATGCAGGCGATGACGGTGATCGCGACGAAGATCGCGACGTGCCCCTGCTCGAACGGGCCGCCATATCCGTTGAGCATCATCGCCCAACCGACGAAGAGGGCCGAGAACAGGATGGTGAGGAGGCTGGTGCCGCGCAGCCGCTTCAAGGCCCTGGCTCCGGCGATATCCTGCGGACGCAGGCGCCACCAGTGGATGGCGCGCACCACGCACAGGGCGATCATCAGGCCGGGCAGTCCGGTCGTCAGCCAAGCCGGTGCGAAGGGGTAATGGGTGAAAGCGAGCGCACAGGCATTGACGGAGAGCAGCGCGTAGAGCGACGGAATCTGCTTCCGCAACTCCATAAGCTGGTGGATGCAGGCCTCGGGATCGGTATAGACCGACACGATCCCACTCAACAATTCTTTGCGGCCGCGGATGAATTTCATCGATTCTTACCGACAACCGAACACCGAGCCGCCAACATGTTAAGCGCACATCCTTCTCAGCAGAATGTACTTGGTCCGATACCTCCTAAGATTTTATTGCACCGAATGAATCCAACTCATGAATAGGCTGCCGGGAGTCGATCAGCCGAAGCCGAAATCCATTCCGGCCCGCCGGCACAATCAGACGCCTGCCGAAACCGTCGTGCCTGAGGGCCGTTCAGGACATGCCGCCCTGCAACGGAATGTGCGCCGCGGCCGGCAGCCCGATCGACACCCGACCGGAACGCCGGAAGTCGGGACGGTTCATCCGCCTGTTGCCGTATCGACATGGATGTCGCGGCCCCGCGTCTCCGGCAGCAACAAGGCGGCGGCGGTGCCGACGAGGCTGAAGGCGGCGAGGTAGTAGGCCGGCGCCATCCGGTCGCCGGTCGCGACGATCAGCCAGTTCACGACGTAGTTGGTGCTGCCGCCGAAGATCGAGACCGACAGGGCGTAGACGATGGACAGCCCGGCGCTGCGCACCGCCCGCGGCAGCGCCTCCGGGATTGCGACGATGATCGCGGCCGCGTTGATCGAGGACAGGGCCGAGAGCAGGAAGGTGACGGCATAGACGCTGAACGCGCTCGGCTCCCGCAGCATCCACAGGAAGGCCGGCACGGCGAGCACGAGGATCAGCGCCCTCGGCCAGACCATGACCGGCTTGCGCCCGAACCGGTCGGCCAGCCAGCCGCCCAGCAGCGGGAAGATCACCGAGGCCAGCCCCAGGGCGATCGGCACGGCGTTGGCGGCCATTTCCGAGAGACCGAGCGTCGCCCCGGCATAGACCGGCATGTTGGTGCCCACCGCGTTCGAGACGGTGGAGGCGGCGATGACGACGAAGGTGAGGCCCAGCATCCGCCCGTGCCGGCGCAGCAGCCGGCCGAGCACCGCGCCCGTCGAGCCGGCGGCGGCGGGGTCGTGCCCCTCGCCCGCGGTCTCCGGCAGGTGGCTGCGGATCACGAGGCCGACCGGCACGACGAGGAGGCCGAGGCCGAACATCAGCCGCCAGCCCCAATCGGCCATGGCCGCGTCGCCGAGGATGATCGTCAGCACCGTGGCGAAGAGACCGGCGAACAGGGCGGCGCAGCCCTGGCTGGCGATTTGCCAGCTCGTGACGAAGCCGCGGTGGCGGGCCGGGGCCGCCTCGATCAGGAAGGCGGTGGAGGGCCCGACCTCGCCGCCGAGCGCCAGCCCCTGGATCAGCCGCCCGACGATCACGATCACCTGCGCCCAGCCACCGATGGTCGCCGTACCGGGGCAGGCCGCCAGCATCAGCATGCCGACCGCCATCAGCGCGATGGTGATCAGCATGGCCGGCTTGCGCCCGGCCCGGTCGGCGAAGGCGCCGATCAGAACGCCTCCCACGGGCCGCATCACGTAGCCGATCCCGAACAGGGCGAGCGAGGCGAGCAGGCTGTCGGTCGGACTGTCCGAGGGGAAGAAGGCCGCGCCGATCGACTTGGCGAAGAAGGCGTAGATGGTGAAGTCGTAGAATTCGAGGGCGTTGCCGAGCACGACGGCGCCCACGGCCTTGCGGTCGAGGCGCGTCGGCGCGGCGCGGGCGGGCGAGTGCATCGTGATCCTGTCGTGAGGTCCCGCACGGTCGAGGCACGGCGGGAGGCCGGTTCCGGGCAGGGCGCATCGGCTTGGGGGCGGCAGTTAGGTCGCAGCCGCGACACCGCCACCCCCGCCGGGTGGCCCATCCGCCCGACCGCCGCCTGTTGCCGGCCACGTTTTCTTGAGCCGGCCGGCTCCCGGTCCCCGGTCGGATCGTGCTATCGGGCGCGGACATCGCGTCATTCGAAACTGTCCCCGCCCCTTGCGCCTGCTCGTCGTCGCCATCGGACGCCTGAAGAACGGGCCGGAGCGGGATCTCGCCGCCCGCTACCGCGAGCGTGCGGTCGCGCTCGGAAAGGGCCTCGGCGTCGCGGCCTGCGACCTCGCCGAGATTCCCGAATCGCGCGCGCGCCGGACCGCCGACCGCGTCGCCGAGGAAGCGGCCGCGATCCTCGCCCTCGTGCCGGGCGACGCGGCGGTGATCGCCTGCGACGAGCGCGGCCGCTCCGACTGGCCGAGTGAGCGGATCGCAGACAAAATCGGGGCCTGGCGCGACGCGGGGCGGAGCAGCCTCGTCCTCGTCATCGGCGGGGCGGACGGCCTTCACGAGAGCGTGCGGGCACGCGCCGACCATATTCTCGCCTTCGGAGCAGCGACACTGCCGCACGGTCTGGTGCGCGTGCTCGCCCTCGAGCAGGTCTACCGGGCCCTGACCATCCTGGCCGGACACCCCTACCACCGGGGCGATCCCGAGGCATGAGAGCACCGGTGACCGCCGACCCGAGGCCCACGACGATCCTGGCCAAATCCGCACTGGCCAAATCCGCCCTGGCCAAGTCCGCCCTGGCCAAGTCCGCCCTGGCCAAGCCCCCCTTGGCCACGCCCGCCCTGCTGATGGCACTCGCTTGCCTCGCGGGCGGCCTCGCGCTCCCCGCGCGCGCGCAGACGACACCCGATCCGGAAGCGATGCGGCGCACGCAGGAGGAGCGGGACCGGCGCGCGCAAAGCCTGAAACAGATCGAGGAGGCGCTAGCGGCCAGCACCGGCAATCGGGCAGCGCTCGAGGCCGAGGTCGCCGCGATCGGCTCCGACCGGACCAAACTCAGCGCCGCCCTGCTCGATGCCGGGCGACAAGCCCAGGCGACCGAGGACCGGATGAACCGGCTGGAGGAGCGTCTGCGGGCGCTGACCGACAGCGATGCGGCGATCCGCAAGTCGCTGGAGGCGCGCCGGGCGGTCATCGCCGAGATCCTGGCCGCGCTCCAGCGCATGGGCCGCCGCCCTCCGCCGGCCGTGCTGGTGCGGCCCGAGGACGTGCTCGCGGCGATCCGCACCTCGATGATGCTCGGTGCCGTGGTGCCGGAGCTGCGCGGCGAGGCGGATACGCTGGCCGGCGATCTCACCGAGCTGGTCCGCGTGCGCGGCCTCATCGCCGCCGACCGCGAGGCGCTGAAGAAGGATCTTGCGGGTTGGGCCGCCGAGCGCCAGCGCCTCGACGCGCTGGTCGCCGCCCGCCGCAGCCGGCAGGCTGAGGTCGAGACGAGCCTTACCGCCGAGCGCCAGAAGAGCGCCGAACTCGGCGCTCAAGCCAAATCCCTCAAGGATCTCGTGGACCGGATGGAGAGCGAGCTGTCGAGCGCGCGGCGGGCCGCCGACGCGGTGCGCGCCGCCGCCGAGCGAGAGCAGCGGGCGATCCAGGAAAAGTTCGCCGCGGCCAGCGCCCGCGATCCGGCGCGGCTCGCGCCGAAGGTGAAATTCGCGGAGGCCCGCGGCGATCTGCCCAGGCCGGTGAGCGGCACGCTCGTGCGCGGCTTCAACCAGCCCGACGGCCAGGGCGGCACCACCCGCGGTATCTCGCTGCGGACGCGGGCCAAGGCGGTCGTATCCTCCCCGGCGGACGGCTGGGTGTCGTTCGCCGGCCCCTTCCGCTCCTACGGCCGACTCTTGATCATCAATGCGGGCGACGGCTACTATCTGTTGCTCGCGGGGATGGATCAGATCAACGTCGAGGTCGGCCAGTTCGTACTGGCGGGCGAACCGGTGGCCGTGATGGGCGAGGGCAGCGGCTCCCCGGCAAGCACGCCAGCGAACGTGACGCAGGCTGCGTCACAGAAGGACGATGATCGGATTGATCCCGTCCTGTACGTCGAGTTCAGGAAAGACGGCGGCTCCATCGATCCGGAGCCGTGGTGGGCGAGAAGTTCCAGCGAGAAGGTTCGCGGATAATGCGCAAAGTGTCCCTCGTGTTGCTCGGCGCGGCCCTCGGCATCGGCGCCTCGGCCCTGTCGACCCAGACCCAGCTCCTCTCCGGCACGAGCGCCATCGCGGCCTCGGCGGAAACCTACCGGCAGCTGAGCCTGTTCGGCGACGTGTTCGAGAAGGTGCGCACCGACTACGTCGAGAAGCCCGAGGAAGCGAAGCTGATCGAGTCGGCCGTCAACGGCATGCTGACCTCGCTCGACCCGCATTCGAGCTACATGGACGCGAAGGCCTTCCGCGACATGCAGACGACGACGAAGGGTGAGTTCGGCGGCCTCGGCATCGAGGTCACCATGGAGGACGGCCTGATCAAGGTGGTCTCGCCGATCGACGACACCCCCGCCTCCAAGGCCGGCCTGCTCGCCAACGACATCATCACCCAGATCGACGAGGATCAGGTCCAGGGCCTCACCCTGAACCAGGCCGTCGACAAGATGCGCGGCCCCGTGAACTCCACGGTGAAGCTGAAGATCTCCCGCAAGGAGGCCAAGGATCCGATCGACGTGTCGCTGACCCGCGACATCATCAAGATCCGCCCCGTGCGCTCGAAGGTCGAGAGCGGCGATGTCGGCTACGTCCGCCTGACCCAGTTCAACGAGCAGACCTACGACGGCCTCAAGACCGCGATCGACAAGCTCCAGAGCGA
>JAGTAM010000628.1 GCA_023422485.1 Pseudomonadota bacterium
AAGCGGGCTTGGCCGGGGCCGGCTTGGCAGACATCCCCTGAACGGCGGGCGGTGGGGCTGGCGAGCGCGGCATCGGCGCGCGCGGCGTGATCGCTCCCGTCGTCGTCACGTCCGGAACCGGTGTCGCGGCGGCCGGGGCCGGCGGCGTGTCGAGACCGTAAATGTCGTCGCGGAAATGCACGCGGCCGTCCGAGGTCGCGTAGCCGGTAAGATAGACGAAGGCGACCGGCGTAGGCTTCACGAGCTTGACGTCGCGCCGCTCGCCGCCGGCGATGGCGGTCTCGATCTCGATCGGCCCCCAGGTCGAACCGGCGCCGTTCGGCCCCTCGGTGCCCTGGAGCAGCCACGCGGCAAACTCCTTCACTTGGCCCACGCGGACGCAGCCGTGCGAGTGGAAGCGCACCGAGCCCGCGAACAGCGACTTCGAGGGGGTGTCGTGCATGTAGATCGCGTGCCGGTTCGGCATGTCGATGCGGATCTGCCCGAGCGAGTTGTCGAGGCCGGAATCCTGGCGCAGCGTGTAGTTCACGGCCTTCTGCGTGTTCCAGTCGATCGTGGCCGGATCGACCTCCACGCCGCCGGGCCCGAGGATGCGGATGCGGTTCTTGGCGAGGTAGCCGGGTTTCTTACGCATCGTCGGGATGATCTCGTTCCGGATCACCGAGACGGGCACGGTCCAAGTCGGATTGAGATTGACGTCGGTGATGCGGGTCTCGACCGCGGGGGTCTGCTTGTCGGGCGAGCCGACCACCGCGACGAAGCGGCGCGTGACGGTGCCGCTCTCCACCGCCTCCACGGTGGCGGACGGGATGTTCACGGTGACGTAGCGCTCGCCGAAGCCGAAATTCGAGCCCATCAGCCGCTGCGCCGAGGCGCGGAGCTGCCGCTGCCGCACATCGGCCGGCACGTTGAGGGCGTTCAGCGTCAGGCGGCCGAGGATGCCGGCATCCGGCAGGCCGTGCCGCGCCTGGAACGCCTTCACCGCGGCCACCAGCGGCGGATCGTAACGGTCCGAGGGCGGCGCGTCGGCGGGGAGGTCGCCGGTCAGCGTCAGGTGGTGGCGAAGCGAGGGAATGGCGGGGTGGCTGTCGCCGGGCTTCGGCGAGAAGTCGGCGGGCAGCGTCTTCCAGCCGCCGGCCTCGGCATAGACCTGGTAGCGCTCGGCGGCGCGCATCGTGTCCATGAAGGTCTGTGCCGTGTAGGTCGGCAGCGGATCCTCGGAGACGCGGGCGTAGACGACCGGCGGCAATTCACGCGAGGCCTTCTTCGCCGGTGGCGCCTCGGTCGGGACGGCCACCGTGTCGGCGGTCGGGCGCTCCAGCTTCGGATCGGCTTTGGGGTCTGGTTTGGCCTCGGCCTTCTCCGCGCGTGGCTCCACCTTGGGATCGACCCGCAGCTCGCGCTTCGGCTCGGCCGGCTTCTCGGCCTTCGGCTCGATCCGCAGGTTGATGCGAGAGTCGGGCTGCGTCTCGGGCGCGGGGGACGGCTCGGCCCGGAGCGGGGCGGCGAGCAGAAGGGCCAGCGCCGCGCCGGTCCCGCCCAGGAGCCGGGCGCGGCGGGGCCCGCGCGGGGCGAGGGAAACGTTCGGCATCGCGGATCTCGACGGGAGCACGCGGCGATCATCGGCGGTGTTGGTTACCAACTCCCTGCCACCCTCCCGCGCGGCGTGTGCCGCGGCACGTCGCCCCCCGGTTGCTCCTTGCGTCCGGTGCCGATCGGCCGCGGTGGCCCCGGCGCGCGGGATGTGCAAAACGCGAGGGCAGACGCCGCCCCGCGAGACCCCCGTGAGCGAAGACAGACCCTCGAAGCCCGGCAAGACCCTGTTGAACCCCGAGCGCCGGGCGGACGACGTCGATCAGTCGATCCGGCCCTTGAGCCTCGCCGAGTTCATCGGGCAGCGCGCGGCGCGCGCCAACATGCAGATCTTCATCGAGGCGGCCAAGAAGACCGGCCAGGCCCTCGACCACGTCCTGTTCGTCGGCCCGCCGGGTCTGGGCAAGACGACGCTGGCGCAGATCGTCGCCCGCGAACTCGGGGTGAACTTCCGCTCCACCTCCGGCCCGGTCATCGCCAAGGCCGGGGATCTCGCCGCGCAGCTCACCAATCTGGAGGAGCGCGACGTCCTGTTCATCGACGAGATCCATCGCCTCAACCCGGCGGTGGAAGAGATCCTGTACCCGGCGATGGAGGATTACCAGCTCGACCTCATCATCGGCGAAGGGCCGGCCGCCCGCTCGGTGAAGATCGAGCTGCCGAAATTCACCCTCGTCGGCGCCACCACCCGAGCGGGTCTCCTCACAACGCCGTTGCGCGATCGCTTCGGCATTCCGATCCGGCTCGAATTCTACGAGATCGACGAACTCGAACTCATCGTCCGCCGCGGCGCCCGCGTACTCGGGCTCGGCATGTCGGAGGAGGGCGCCAACGAGATCGCCAAGCGCGCCCGCGGCACGCCGCGCATCGCCGGGCGCCTGCTGCGCCGGGTGCGCGACTTCGCCATCGTCGAGGACGCGCAGACGGTGAGCCGCGCCATCGCCGACCGGGCGCTGCAGATGCTCGACGTCGATCCCGTCGGCCTCGACGTGATGGACCGCAAGTATCTCACCCTGATCGCCGCCTCGTTCGGCGGCGGCCCGGTCGGCATCGAGACGATCGCCGCCGCGCTCTCCGAGCCGCGCGACGCGATCGAGGACATCATCGAGCCCTACCTGATCCAGAAGGGCTTCGTGCAGCGCACCCCGCGCGGCCGGGTTCTGACGCCGCACGCCTTCCGTCACATGGGCTGCGCCGAGCCCCGGCGCGATCCAAGCACCCAGTTCGGCCTGTTCGGCGGCAGCGACGATCCGGATGCCTGAGACGGTCGATCGCACGACCGAGCGCAAGACGTCGCCTGTCTCCGTCACCCGCCGCACGGTGCTGATCGGCCTCGGCGCGACGGCGCTGGCCGGCGTTGGCACCGGCGCCTGCGCGGTCGGCATCGAGCCGATGCGCCTCACCCTCACCCGCTACCGCCTCCGGCCGCTCGGTCCCTGGCCGGAGGACCTGAGGTTGCGGATCGTCGCCCTGTCCGACATCCATGCCTGCGAGCCGTGGATGTCGGCCGCGCGCATCGAGGGCATCGTCGCCGCCGCGAACGCCCTGAACGGCGACGTCACGGTGCTGCTCGGCGACTACGTTTCCGGCATGAACCTCGTCACCCGCTACGTCGACGCCGCCGAGTGGGGACCGATCCTCGGTAGGCTGCGGGCGCCGCTCGGCACCTACGCGATCCTCGGCAACCACGATTGGTGGGAGGACCGGTCGGCGCAGGCGCGCGGAAGCGGTCCGACTATCGCGGGCGAGGCCTTGCGGCGCAACGGCATCCGCGTGCTGGAGAACGAGGCGCTGCCGCTTTCTGTGCGGGGGCACGAGATCTGGCTCGCCGGACTCGGCGACCAGATCGCCTTCGTGCCGAGCGCGCGGAAGCGCGGCCATCCCCGGATCGGCGTCGATGACCTGCCCGGAACGTTGGCGCAGATTCCGGAGGGTGCGCCCGCGATCCTCCTGGCGCACGAGCCCGATATCTTTCCGCAGGTGCCGGCGCGGATCACCCTCACGCTCTCGGGCCATACCCATGGCGGGCAAGTGCGCCTGTTCGGCTACGCGCCGGTGGTGCCCTCCCGCTACAAGAACCGCTTCGCCTACGGCCACGTGCGCGAGCAGGCGGACCTGATCGTCTCCGGCGGCCTCGGCATGAGTATCGCTCCGGTGCGCTTCGGTATTCCGCCCGAGATCGTCGTGATCGATCTCGGCGATGACCGGAAGCCGACATCGTGAGATATGCATCGGAAGCATATCGGCCCGAAGGGTGAAGCAAGAAACCGACCCCTATAAACGAGGCCTCGCCGTTTGTGCCGCGGCGGCAAAAACGGCCGCATGGCGTTGTTTCGTAAGCGGTTTTCTCACCGCATCCTTTAACCAAGAGGCTCAAACGTCGCAGCCTGGGACCTGAGATCACAGGATGGTGCGCTGCCGGAACATGCATGCACCGCACAAGTTGAGGCCGCGATCCCGCTCCTTGAGGAGCGCCGGCCCCAACGACATTCCCAGCACGAGCTTCAAGGAAGCATCCGTCATGAAGTCGACCGTCCTGGCCGCCCTCGGCCTGTCCGTCGCCGCCCTTGCCACGCCCGCTTTCGCCCAGGACGCCCTGCCGCTGCGGATTGGCGCCGATGCGCCGATCGGCGCGGCCGCGACCGACACGCGGGCGTTCCGTGCCGAGGCCCTGCGCTCGGACGCGGCCAGCATCGAGGCGAGCCGCATCGCCCTCGAACGCTCCCGCAACCCGCGGGTGCGCAATTACGCCAATCGCGTGCTGGTCGAGCGTGAGGCCACCACCCGGGCGCTGCTGCCCGAGGGCACGTCGCTCACCGCCTCCGGCCGCGTCGTCTCCGACAGCCAAGGCATCCCGACCCGCCTCGACAACCCGGTCGGCGTCGTGCTCGCCC
>JAGTAM010000015.1 GCA_023422485.1 Pseudomonadota bacterium
TCCCTGAAGGACGAGGCCGGGGAGGTGGTCGGCGCGGCCTGCCTGATCGACCGGTCCGGCGGACGCGGCGAGATCGGATTGCCGCTCGTCTCCCTCGTGACCCTCGATATTCCGACCTATTCCCCCGACGCCCTTCCGCCGGAACTCGCGGCCATCCCCGCAGTCAAGCCGGGCAGCCGGGCCATACCGGCGCCCTGAGGCAGCGTCGCGCGGTCGACATTCCTTACGGGCCGCGAGAGCCGTCCAAGGTTCCACTCAAATGAGCCCATGTCGACCCGAGCGTCTCGGCAACTTCAAGTGTGTATGGTTTTCGTCTGATCGGCCGCGCATCTCGCACTGCAATTGACAGTATGAGAATGTTTTTCAGCGCGGTCCATTGGTTGTGAGGTCATTTCTTCGCACAGGGCGCGCAGAGGCGCGGTTAACTCTTTCTGGTGCTTGACAGAGCTTGCCCCCTCGGCCACCACGGTGGTGGCTCGGGGTGGTGCTGTTCGCGCCGTCGCGAGCGCGGCTATCCTTCGACAGTGTGATTGTCCGGCCGGGCGGCGGCTTGTTCGATCAGCGCCCTCTATCGGCACTCGGAGGCGACCGCATGTCGAGAATGCGAGAACTCCGAACCTTGATCGTGTGTCGAGCTCGCGTTTTTTGTACTGCTTTCATGCCGTGATTTTCAACAAAATGACTTTCAGCTCCAGCACACGGGTCGATCAATGAGTGATAAGCAACGTACCGCAATTTTTATCGATGGCGCAAATTTGTATGCGACCACGAAGGCGCTCGGATTCGACATCGATTACAAGCGGCTTCTCAAGGATTTTCAAAATCGAGACAATCTCATTCGGGCGTTTTACTACACGGCGATGATCGAGGATCAGGAGTATTCCTCGATTCGTCCTCTCATCGATTGGCTCGATTACAACGGCTACCGCGTCGTGACGAAGCCGGTGAAGGAGTTCACGGATTCGGCCGGCCGCCGTAAGATCAAGGGCAATATGGACATCGAGCTCGCGATCGACGCGCTCGAACTCGCTCCTTACATCGACCACATGGTGCTGTTCTCCGGCGACGGCGATTTCCGCTCGCTGGTGGAGGCGATCCAGCGCCGCGGCGTCCGCGTCTCCGTCGTCTCGACGATCCAGACCCAGCCGGCGATGATCGCCGACGACCTGCGCCGTCAGGCGGACGAGTTCGTCGATCTCGCCCATCTCGCCAACCGGATCGGTCGTGATCCGAGCGAGCGCCCCGCGCGCGCACCCGGCGACGGTCCCCGCCGCGACTTCGCCGAGCGCGCGCCCCGCGCCAATCCGGGGCTGGAGAGCCGCTACGGCATCCGTCCCGGCCCGTCCGACGAAGAGGCGGAAGGCTGAGCCAAGCAAGGGTGCCCGGCTTGCAATGACGGGAGGATGACCCTCACCGTCATTGCGAGGCGAAGCCGAAGCAAGTCCGTGCGCTTCCTTTTCCGGAGAGGTCGCGCCGATGGATCGCTTCGCATTCGCTCGCGATGACGGTTGGGTTCAACTCGGAACGTTCGACGGGATCGTGCGAACGAGCCTCAGCCCTTGTCGCGCATCAGGCGGGCCTTGTCGCGCTGCCAGTCGCGCTGCTTGACGCTCTCGCGCTTGTCGTGGAGCTGCTTGCCCTTGCCGAGACCGAGTTCGACCTTCGCCCGCCCCTTGTCGTTGAAGTAGATCTTCAAGGGGATCACCGTGTAGCCCTGGCGCTGCGTCGCGCCGATCAGCTTGTTGATCTGCCGGCGGTGCAGCAGCAGGCGGCGGGGCCGCTTGGTGTCGTGGTTGAAGCGGTTCGCCTCCAGGTATTCCGGAATATAGGCGTTGAATAGCATCAGGTCGTTGCCTGACGGCCCGGCATAGGATTCGCCGATCGTCGCCTTTCCGCCGCGCAGGGATTTCACTTCGGTGCCGGTCAGCGCGATGCCGGCCTCGAATGTGTCCTCGATCGCGTAGTGGAAGCGGGCGGAGCGGTTGTCGGCGACGACGCGCCGGCCGGGATCGGGTTTGGGTGCCATTCTTCTTCAGGTTCGCGATCGGGCGGCGACGGTTCACCGATATGGGGACCGCCGCCTTGTCCGGCGAGGCGTCCCGCCGGATCTTCTCGGATCAGACGGAAATCGTCAGATCAGGCCGGCATGGGCCAGCGCGGCATCGACTGCCCGGCGGCAGCCCTCGGTCGCCGGCACCAGCGGCAGGCGCACTTCCTCCGACATCAGCCCGAGCCGCGAGAGCGCGTACTTCGCCGGCACCGGATTCGATTCGTAGAACATCTGCACGTGCAGCGGCATCAGCCGGTCCTGAATCGTCAGGGCCTTGGCGTAGTCGCCCGCGAGCGTTGCTTCCTGAAGGTCGGCACAGAGCCGGGGCGCGACATTCGAGACCACCGAGATGCAGCCCCGGCCGCCGTGGGCATTGAATCCGAGCGCCGTCGCATCTTCGCCAGAAAGCTGGATGAAGTCTTCACCCATGGCCTGCCGCTGGAGGCTGACACGGTCGATCTTGGCCGTGGCGTCCTTCACGCCGGCAATGTTCTTCAACTCGAACAGCCGCTTCATGGTGTCGACGCTCATGTCGACCACGGACCGGCCGGGAATGTTGTAGATGATGATCGGGATGCCGACGGCGTCGTTCACCGCCTTGAAGTGGGCGTACATCCCCTCCTGCGTCGGCTTGTTGTAGTAGGGGGTCACGGTGAGCACCGCATCCGCGCCGACGCTTTCCGCATGACGGGCCCGCGCCACGGCCTCCCGCGTCGAGTTCGACCCGGCGCCCGCAATCACGGGCACCCGGCCGGCGGCCTCGGCGACGCAGACTTCGACCACGCGGTCGTGCTCGGAGTGGCTCAGCGTCGGGCTCTCACCGGTGGTGCCGGTCGGCACCAGGGCGTGGGTGCCCTGCTCGATCTGCCAGTTCACGAATTTGCGGAAGGCCGACTCGTCGAACTCGCCGTCGCGGAAGGGGGTCGCGAGCGCGGTCATCGAGCCGCGAAGGCGGGCGTGGGTATCGGTCATCCTGGCGTTCCCGGCCGTTCTTCTTGCCTGTCTGGCATATCCCGGCGGCTTCGGCCGCGCACGGGTCGCGCGAGACATAGGCCCTCCCCAGCCCGCGCGCAAACGCTTCGCTTGCGCAGTTAATGCCATCTTAACGGACCGGGGCCCAGCTTAAGGCTTGGCCTCCGTGTCGGGGTGTCTGATGACCTTGGCGTTCCCCGCCCGCTCCCTACCCCAGCTGCTCGGGCTCGGTCTGTCCGGCACCCACCTGCAGCCGCAACGCGGCACGGCGAT
>JAGTAM010000041.1 GCA_023422485.1 Pseudomonadota bacterium
AGCGCTTCCAGCGTGCCGAACTGCTCGGCGATCACCAGCGGCGCGTGATTGGGCAGCATGATCCCGCCTGCGCCGACGCGGATGCGGGTGGTACCGGCCGCGACGTGGCCGATCACCACCGCCGTGGCGGCGCTGGCGATGCCGGTCATGTTGTGGTGCTCGGCCAGCCAGAAGCGGCGGTAGCCGAGCCCCTCCGCGTGACGGGCGAGATCGAGGCTGTTGGCAAGCGCCCGCCCCGGCGTGGCGCCCTCCGGGATGAAGGCGAGAGCGAGGACGGAGAGGGGAGGCAGGGGAGAGGCCATCAGGAAACCGCGCACCTTCGCTTCGCGCCCGTCCGGGCGCAAGAAATCCGTTTCCCCTCGATGCGGACAGATCGTGTGCGGGACGGCCCGGCGCAAGGAAAAAAGGGGCTTGCGCAAGGCGCGCGAACCGTCCTAGCCTCTCCTCATCGGCGCTGCGGCGCCGCCCTGAGACAAGGAGGTCGGCCATGAGACATCACGGCATCACCGTCTCCCCCGCGCGCACCGCCGACGCGGATCAGGACACGCCACCCAACCAGGATCGGCAGGGATAGTGGCTCCCTGAACGCTGCGGAAGGTCGAGTTCCCCCGCCGGTCCGAGGGCGGGGCGGCAGCTCCCACCGCGCGCGAGAGCGTGGCCCCTGCAAAAGCCCGTCGGCGAAAGCCGGCGGGCTTTTTCATGCCGGCGGAGCATCACGCCTGCCCGATCGTTCAGCACGGAAGCGAAATTTCCACCACATCGCGTTGTATCCGCGATCCCGGCTCAAGGCTTGCACGAAGGACTCCGAACGAGGCTCGGAGATCGGCGCCGAATGCCACTCTTTCATTTCGAGCTATGCCGGAACGGCCGGATGATCGGTGAGACGCAGACGCGCGACTGTCCCGATTGCGGCATGGCCTTCCGCGCCGCCCGCGAGATGATCCGCACCCTGCGCGAGGCCGACGCCCTGCCCGACGAGGCCCGCGAGCACACTCTGCGGGTCAGCTACGTCGATCACTCGACGCTGTTCGACCTGCCGTTCAACCTGGGGATCTGAAGGTGACCGAGGGCGTCACCCCTTCCAGTTCTTCAGCGCGGCGAACGGGCTGCCGGAGAGATCCGGGGGCGGGGGGTTGAGCACCGGCTCGACCTGGGCGATCGCGTCATCCCTGGAATGCGCGCTGCCGTTCGGCAGCTTGCCGCCGGCGGCATCGCGGTGGCCGCCGCCGCGGAAGGCGCGGGCGCCGTCCAGCGCCGTGCCGTCGATGGAGCGGAACGAGAGCGTGCCCGCCCGCTGCACGTTGACGACCCGCTTGGCCCGGCCCGCCTCCATCACCTGATCGGAGACCCGCTGGAAGGTGCCGGAATCGAGGCCGAAGGAGAGCAGCGTGCCGTCCGAGAGCGGGTGGAACAGAGTCTCCGAGCGGGCCAGCGCCCGGGCCAGCCGCTGGCGCGCGGTCAGGGTCCGGTCGTCACCCGGCTCGTCCGCGAGCAGGGTATCGACGAGGCCGGCGCGGAGTTCGCCCGCGCGGCGCTCCAGCTCGGCCGGGGTGGCCCCCGCCCGCCGCCGGCCGGCCGCCGCCAGCAGCAGGTCGGACATGAAGCGGTCGTGCCAGGGGTGACCCGCCGGCACCAGGGTCGAGACGCTGTCCCAGAACAGCTCGTCGAGCGCGAGGCCGCCAGCGAAGTCCGGCTCGCCCTTCTTCCACAGGTCGAGCGCCTCGACTGCCTCGATCAGCGCCGCGAGGTCGGCCGCCTGCGTCTCGGACAAGGTCGTCTCGGCGGCGTAGAGGGCGCGCTGGTCGTACGCCATCCGTGTGGCGCAATGCGCCTCGTCGATGAGCACGAACACCTCCGGGTCGCCGAGATCCGCCCGCAGCAGCCCGGCGCGCTCGGGATCGGGCCCGATCTCGAGGTTCTGGCGCTTGAGCTGGTCGATCGAGGAGGCGTGGTGGTCGAGCACCACGAGGCGGTGGCGCGCCTCCTCCGCCCGGCCGCGATTCATGGCGGCGAAGCGGCGCAGGAAGGCGACCGTCGGCTCCTCCAGCCCGAGATCCGTCATCAGCAGCGTCTCGGAGGCCGGCGTGCCGCGCAGGCGCTTCAGCTCGTCCTCCACCACCGGGCCGACATCGGAATAGCGGGCGACGTGCACCACCCGCGACACCGCGGCGAAGGCGGCGGCGACCGTCGTGGCACCGTAGCCGTCGAGGTCGTGATGGGAGATCTGCGTGACGTTCATCGGCAGAAATCTCGACTCAAGGCTGGACAGGAGGCTCGCGGGACGCGAGACGGCGGGCACCGCTGTTGCGGCGTGCGAGGTTCGAGCCTCTTACGCCGGCCGGCCCCGAAAGGTCCACGGGCCTTCGACCCCGATTCCCGATGCACCGCCCCGATGCGCTGCAACGACCGGGCAAACCCGGCAACCTTAACGCCCGGTTCAGGCGTTTAGAGCCTATCTGCGACCGTCCTTCACCCGAGAACACCGTGAGAACCGGCGAGGCATGACGCATCCGACCGACCTCTCGACCCGCGATGCGCAGCGGACCGGACCGTGTCTCGATCGCCGCCGGCTGATCGGGGGGGCCGCGGCCGGCGCCGCCCTGGCCC
>JAGTAM010000054.1 GCA_023422485.1 Pseudomonadota bacterium
GGCCCGCACCGAGATCCGCGCGCCGGAGGCCGGCATCGTCAGCCGCCGCACGGCGCGGGTCGGTGCCACCGCGAGCGCGGTCGGCGAGCCGCTGTTCCGCCTGATCGCCCGCGGCGAGATCGAGCTGGAGGGCGAGGTTCCCGAATTCGCCCTGCCGCGGCTGAAGGTCGATGCCCCGGCCCGCCTCGAATGGGAGGACGGGCGCGTCACGCGAGGCGCCGTGCGCCGGGTCTATCCGGAGGTCGACCGGGCGACCCGCCTCGGCCGGGTCCGCATCCGCCTGGAAGCCGACCCGGCGCTGCATATCGGCGCCTTCGCCCGCGGCCGGGTCGAGGTCGCCCGGCGCGAGGGCGTGGCGGTGCCGCTCGCCGCCGTGCTCTACGCCGCCGACGGCTCGGCCAGCGTGCTCGCGGTCTCGGACGGCCGCGTCTCCGCGCGAAAAGTCGAGACCGGCCTCTCGGCCGAGGGCTTCACCGAACTGCGCTCCGGCCTCGCGGCGGGGGAGGCCGTGGTCGCCCGCGCCGGCTCGTTCCTGCGCGACGGCGACCGGGTGCGGCCCGTGCTCCCCGCCGGGCCCCAAGCCGCGGCCGGGACCCGCTGAGGATCATCGCATGCGCCTCAACGTCTCGGCCTGGGCGATCCGCAAGTCGATCCCGTCGCTCGTGCTGTTCCTCGTGCTGATGGTGCTCGGCCTCGTCAGCTTCCGGTCCCTGCCGATCACCCGCTTTCCCAACATCGACATCCCGATCGTCTCGGTGACGATCACGCAGTCGGGCGCCGCCCCTTCCGAACTGCAGACACACGTCACGAAATGGGTCGAGGATTCGGTGGCCGGGGTGAAGGGGGTCAAGCACATCCTCTCGACCATCTCGGAAGGCTCCTCGATCACCACGATCGAGTTCCGCCTGGAGGTGAACCAGGACCGCGCCGTCAACGACGTGAAGGATGCGATCTCGAAGATCCGCATCAACCTGCCGCGCACCATCGACGAGCCGATCATCAGCCGCGTCGAGATCGCCGGCCTGCCGATCATGATCTACGGCGCCTCGGCGCCGGCCATGACGCCCGAAGACCTGTCGTGGTTCGTCGACGACGTGGTCGCCCGCCAACTCCAGGGCGTGAAGGGGGTGGGCGGCGTTGAGCGGCTCGGCGGCGTCGCCCGCGAGATCCGCGTGACCCTGAAACCCGACCGGCTGCTCGCACTCGGCATCACCGCCGCGGACGTGAACCGGCAATTGCGCCTCACCTCCGCCGACATGGCGGGCGGGCGCGGCGAGCTCGCCGGGGCTGAGCAGTCGATTCGCACGCTCGGCGCCTCGGCGAGCCTGGAGACGCTCGGGGCCACCTCCATCGTCGTGCCGGGCGGGCGCAAGGTGCGCCTCGACGAGTTGGCGAGCCTGATGGACGCGGCCGAGGAGCCGCGCACCTTCGCCCGCTTCAACGGCGAACCGGTGGTGGGCTTCGCCATCTCCCGGGCGATGGGGGCGAGCGACGCCGAGGTCGCGGCGGCGGTGGCGCGGCGCATCGAGACGCTGCACGCCGAGAATCCCGGGGTGCGCTTCGACCTGATCGATACCAGCGTCGTCAACACCATCGGCAACTACCACTCGGCGATGATGGGCCTGTTGGAGGGCGCCGCGCTCGCCGTGATCGTGGTGTTCCTGTTCCTGCGGGACTGGCGCGCCACCCTGATCGCGGCGGTGGCGCTGCCACTCTCGGTGCTGCCGACCTTCTGGGCCATGAGCGCGCTCGGCTTCTCGCTCAACGCGGTGAGCCTGCTGGCCATCACGCTCGTGACCGGCATCCTCGTCGACGACGCCATCGTCGAGATCGAGAACATCGTCCGCCACATGCGGATGGGCAAATCCGCCTACCGCGCCGCGCTCGAGGCCGCCGACGAGATCGGACTCGCGGTGATCGCCATCACCGCGACCATCATCGCGATCTTCGCCCCCGTCTCCTTCATGCCCGGCATCGCCGGCCAGTACTTCAAGCAGTTCGGGCTCACCATCGCGGCGGCGGTGTTCATCTCGCTCCTCGTCGCCCGCCTGATCACACCGCTGCTCGCCGCCTACTTCCTGCGCGACCATGGCCCGGACCACGCGCGCGAGGGGCCGGTGATGCGCGCCTATACCCGCCTCGTGGCGTGGTCGGTGCGCCACAAATACCTGACGCTGATCCTTGGCCTCGCCTGCTTCGCCGGCTCGATCGCCTCGACCCGGCTCCTGCCCGCGGGCTTCATTCCGGCCGAGGACGCCGCGCGCACGATGTTCGTGGTCGAGCTGCCCCCCGGCGCCCGGCTCGACGACACGAGCCGCATCTCCGATCGCATCGTCGAGACGCTCCGCGCGATGCCCGAGGTCCGGAGCGTCTTCGTCGATGGCGGGCGTCAGCTTCCGGGAAAGAAGGAGGTCAGGCTCGCCAGCCTCACCGTGAACCTCGTGCCGAAGAGCGATCGGTCGCTGACCCAGAAGCAGGTCGATCTCAAGATCTCAAACGTCCTGCGCCAAGTGCCCGACATCCGCTTCTGGTCGCTGCAGGAGGGCGGCCAGCGGGAATTCGCGCTGATCGTGTCGGGGCCCGACAAGACGGTGGTGGCCGACGTCGCCGCCCGGCTCCAGCGCGAGGCCGCGGGCGTGCCCCACCTCGTCAACGTGATGTCGACCGCGCCGCTCGACCGCACCGAGATCCGCATCACCCCCAAGGCCGGCGTCGCCGCCGACCTCGGCGTCTCGACCGACGTCATCGCCGAGACGGTGCGGGTCGGCACCATCGGCGACATCGCCGCCAACCTCGCCAAGTTCAACGCCAAGGACCGGCAGGTCCCGATCCGGGTGATGCTGCCCGAGCGCCTGCGCGGGCAACTGCCCGAGATCGCGAGCCTGAAGGTGCCGGTGAAGGCCGGCGCGGCGGTGCCGCTCGCCACCGTGGCCGACCTGACGCTCGGGCGCGGCCCCACCGCCATCGAGCGCTACGACCGCACGGTGCGCGTCGCCGTCGAAGGCGACCTCCAGGGCTCGGACGCGCTCGGCTCGATCATCGAGCAGGTGATGGCGCTCCCCGCCGCCACGAACCTCCCCGAGGGCGTGACCATCCGCCAGACCGGCGACGCCGAGGTGATGGGCGAGGTGTTCGAGGGCTTCGCGCTCGCCATGGGCGCCGGGCTGATGATGGTGTTCGGCGTCCTCGTCCTGCTGTTCGGCAACTTCCTGCAGCCGCTGACCATCCTGTTCTCGCTGCCGCTCTCCATCGGCGGGGCGATCCTCGGCCTGCTCGTCTTCCACATGCCGATCTCGATGCCGGTCGTCATCGGCATCCTGATGCTGATGGGCGTGGTGACCAAGAACGCGATCATGCTGGTCGATTTCGCCATCGAGGAGATGGCCCGCGGCGTCGATCGCGTCACGGCCATCGTCGATGCCGGGCGCAAGCGGGCGCGTCCGATCGTGATGACCACCATCGCCATGGCCGCCGGCATGGTGCCCTCGGCGATGGCGCTCGGCATCGGCGGCGAGTTCCGCGCACCGATGGCGGTGGCGGTGATCGGCGGCCTGATCGTCTCGACGGGGCTCTCGCTCGTGTTCGTGCCGGCGATCTTCCTGCTGGTCGACGACCTGTCGCGGCTGTTCGTGCGCCTGTTCGGCCGCTTCGTCGGCGAGAAGGACGAGCCGGAGGCCGGCCAGAACGCAGGGGAGGACGCAGAGGACGATGCCTATCGCCCGGGCCTGCCGGCCAACCTGGGCGGGCTCGACCGGAGGCCGACCGCCGCCGAGTGATCCAGTTCGTGCGAGGCGCGGAACCGACAATTCAAACAGATCGGACGAATTGTATCAGTGCTGGTCCGGGTGAGTGGCCGTTGCCGGACGTCAATCGGGACGACGCTTCAAGGTGAGCCGGCAGACGGGTATCGGATCGTCTTGAGATAAATTGCTGAAACAGGGGGGCTAGAGTATCGTTTTCGACCTCGCCTCCGAAGCGGGGCACGGTGAAGTTTCATGGTGGCTACATCTGCCTCGGCGGTCAGGCTATGCATTGTGCGAATACGCTGGGGTTGTATGGTTGGGAGAGCGCGAAGCTTTTTGCAACACTTTTGATGTATCCGGGCCAAGACACCGCTTCGCGTCCACCACGGGCCTTGCGGCCGATGGATGACCGATGCGGGAACCGCGAGACCGAGACGGACGCCAAGACGCGAGCCAACGGCGCCGGGACGAACGCCCCGCGGATGTCGTCGTCCT
>JAGTAM010000055.1 GCA_023422485.1 Pseudomonadota bacterium
GATCGTCCTTCAGATCGCGGAGCGCGACCGACCAGGACAGGGCTCGTTTGTTCGCCATTTGTTCTGTTCTACGCCGCTCGTCCGATCGCCGTCAAGGCGCTGTTTCGGAACAGGTTCATGGGTCTGCTTAAGGTGGGAATCGCCCTCCGGTTCCACAAGCGACCGGCGCTTTCACGAACCCTGCCGCGTCTCGAACCGCACACCGCGCCACGTCTCGATGCGCAAGCCGCGCGGCGTCCCGATTCGAGCACCCGATCATTGTCTCGCCGCACAGCCTTCGTAAAGCATGGGTCTGGCAGGGTGACCGGGCACGGGGCCTGCCGTACAAGCGGAACCGTGTACCGGACCGGATTGACGAGACTTGGGTTTCCGAAACTTGGTTTTTCGAGACTTGGCTCTCCGACGGATCGGTGTGGTGCGGCGAGGAACAGCCTTGAGGCGGGTGATGGGTGTGGCGACCAAGAGGCCGGGGGTTCGAATCGCGCGGCTCGCGCTCGCTGCCGGCCTCGCGCTGAATCTCGGCGCCTGCTTCCGTCCGCTCTACGGGCCGACCGCCTCGGGCGAGTCGATGCAGGGGCTGCTCTCCGCGATCCAGGTCGACGACGTCAACATGGCGCAGGATCAGGAGCGCCTCGGGCATTACCTGCGCAGCGAGCTGATCTTCGACCTCGACGGCTCCGGACAGCCTGCCGTGCCGAAGCGCTACCGGCTGAAGATGCAGGGCTCGGAACAGGTCCAGACGCCGATCGTCTCCTCGACCACGGCGCGGGCGGAGGCCGGCACCATCGTCGGCACGGTGAAATTCTCGCTGGAGAGCCTCGACGGGCGTCGCATCCTTACCGAGGGCGTCGCGACGGGCACCGCGACCTACGATCGCTCGATCCAGCGCTTCGCCTCGCTGCGCGCGGCGCGCGACGCGGAAATCCGCCTCGCCAAGCTGCTGGCCGAACAGATCAAGACCCGGATCGCCTCCGTCCTCGCCGTCAAGCCGAACCTCTGACGGCGGCGGCATGACGGCGGTCAAGGCCGGCGACGTCGAGGGGCTGGTCCGGCGCGGCCCCGATCCGCGCATCGCGGTGACCTTGGTCTACGGGCCCGATACCGGGCTCGTCGCCGACCGCGCGGCGCGGCTGGTGCGGGGCATGGTGGCGGACCCCGATGATCCCTTCGCACTCATCAAGATCGATGGCGATACCCTTGCCTCCGATCCGGGCCGGCTGGTCGACGAGGCCGGCACCGTCGGCCTGTTCGGGGGCAGCCGCACGATCTGGGTGCGCTCGGGCAGCCGCAACTATGCGCCCGCCGTCGATGCCGTCTTGAAGGCGCCGACCGAGGGCGCCCGCATCGTGGTGGAGGCCGGCGACCTCGCCCGCTCCGCGCCCTTGCGCACCCTGTGCGAGGGCTCGCCCAAGGCGCTCGCCCTGCCCTGCTATCCCGACGACGAGCGCACGCTCGCCGACCTGATCGAGCGCACGCTGCAGGAGGAGGGCCTGCGCATCGACCGCGACGCCCGCGACCTGCTGGCGGGGAGCCTCGGCAGCGACCGCCGCGCCAGCCTGTCGGAGATCGGCAAGCTCGCCCTCTACGCCCGCGGCCAGGGCAGCGTCGGCGTGGACGATGTCGAGGCGATCGTCAGCGATGTCGGCGCGAGCGTGCTCAACGCGCTGATCGATGCCGCCTTCGCCGGCCGTGCGAGCGAGGCCGAGCGCGAATATCGCCGCTTCCGCCACGAGGGGATGGACCCCTCGGCGATGCTCGGTGCCGGCCTGCGGCACGCGCTCACCCTGCTGTCCCTGCGCCTCGACAATCCGCGCGGCAGCGCGAGCCAACTCGTCGCCACTTGGCGCGGCCTGCATTTCCGCCGCAAGGCGCTGGCCGAGACCCAGCTCGCCCGCTGGTCGGTGCCGGGGCTGCAACAGGCAGTGGCCTGGCTCCAGGACGCGGTGCTCGCCTGCCGCCGCTCCGAGCCCGATCTTGCCCATGCGCAGGCGCAAGGCGTGTTCCTGCGTATCGCCGTCGAGGCGGCGCGGCGGCGCGGCTGAGCCGGTTCGAGCGAACCAACGGGCCAGCCCTATCCGAATGTCGGCCTCGCCACGCCTTTGTCCGGCGCGGC
Source organism: Pseudomonadota bacterium (assembly GCA_023422485.1). GTDB lineage: Bacteria > Pseudomonadota > Alphaproteobacteria > Rhizobiales > Beijerinckiaceae > Methylobacterium. Next base: position 2,114 of record JAGTAM010000055.1, read on the forward strand.
CAAGGATCGATCGGTCAGGCTCCGCCGAGCTTGCGGCAGAGCGCGTCGCGCTCCTCGGCCGTGGCGTAGCGGATGCGGATCTCGCCCTCCCCGCTCGCCTTGGCCTTCACCGCCACGCTATAGCCCAACGCCCGGCCGAGCACGTCTTCCAGGGAACGCAGGGCGGCATCCCCTTCCGCCGAGCGCCGCGGGCGACCCGGGCGGGGCGTGTCGTCCTGCGGGGCTTCCGCGGCGGCCAGCGCCTCGACCTCGCGCACCGACAACCCTTCGGCCACAATGCGGCGTGCCACCGCCTCCGGATCGCGCACGGAGAGCAGCGCCCGGGCATGGCCGGCGGTGATCTCGCTGGCGATCACCCGATCCTGAATCGCGGGCGGAAGCTGGAGCAGGCGCAGCGTGTTGGCGAGATGGCTGCGGCTCTTGCCGAGCAGGTCGGCGAGTTCGGCCTGGGTATACTTGAACTCGCCCATCAGCCGCTCGTAGCCCGCTGCCTCCTCGATGGCGTTCAGATCGGCGCGCTGGACGTTCTCCAGGATCGCGTATTCGAGCGAGGTGCGGTCGTCGATCTCGACCACCACCACCGGCACCTCGTTGAGGCCCGCCCGCTGGGCCGCGCGCCAGCGCCGCTCGCCGGCCACGATCTCGAAGGTGCCGGGTACGCCCGTCAGCGCACGCGCGACGATCGGCTGGATCACGCCGCGCTGGCGGATCGAGGCGGCGAGTTCGTCGAGTTCCGGCTCAGAGAAGCGGCGGCGCGGATTGCGCGGGTTCGGGCGCAGGAATTCCACCGCCACCTTGCGCTGCGGGTGCCCGGTGCCGCGGGCTGCCTCCTCGGGCGCGTCGTCGGAAAAGTCGCCGATCAGCGCC
>JAGTAM010000017.1 GCA_023422485.1 Pseudomonadota bacterium
ATTGCGACGTGATCCAAGCCGATGGCGGCACCCGCACCGCCTCGATCACCGGCGCCTGGGTGGCGCTGCACGACTGCCTGGCCTGGATGCGCGCCCGCTCGATCATCTCGGTCGATCCCCTGAAGGACCACGTCGCGGCGGTCTCGTGCGGCATCTACAAGGGCCAGCCGGTGCTCGACCTCGACTATGCCGAGGATTCAGCCGCGGAGACCGATGCGAATTTCGTCGTCACCGGCAAGGGCGGCATCGTCGAGGTACAGGGGACGGCCGAGATGGAGCCCTTCACCGACGAGCAGTTCCTCGAATTGCTGCGGCTCGCCAAGGGCGGCGTGGCGCAGCTCGTCGAACTGCAGCGGAAGGCCATCGCGTGAGCGCGCATCGCATCCTCTCCGGCAAGGTCGTCATCGCGACCCATAATGCCGGCAAGCTCGTGGAGATGCGCGAACTGCTGGAGCCGTTCGGCGTCGAGGCGGTCTCGGCCGGCGAACTCGGGCTGCCCGAGCCCGACGAGACCGGCACGATGTTCTCCGAGAACGCGGCGATCAAGGCCCACGCCGCCGCCAAGGCCTCGGGCCTGCCGGCCTTCGCCGACGATTCCGGGCTCTGCGTCAACGCCCTCGACGGAGCGCCGGGCCTGTTCTCCGCTCGCTGGGCGGGGCCGAACAAGGATTTTTCGGGCGCCATGGCGCGGATCGCCGACGAGCTCGACCGGCGCGGCGCGACCGACCGGCGTGCCCACTTCGTCTCGGCCCTCGTCCTCGCCTGGCCCGACGGGCATACCGAGCTGTTCGAGGGACGCGTCTTCGGCGACCTCGTCGCGCCGCGCGGCACGCTCGGCTTCGGCTACGATCCGATGTTTCGCCCCGAAGGAATGGATCGCACCTTCGGCGAGATCTCGTCCGAGGAAAAGCACGGCGTCGATTGGCAGAGTGGAAACGCACTGTCGCACCGCGCGCGGGCGTTCGTCCTGCTCGCGAAGGCGTGCCTGCGCCGTCCGGGTTGAGCTTTCGCACGCGGTCCGGTGTGCTTACATCCGGCTGACAGAATGAAATGCGCGCCGGACACTCGGCTTCGATCCCACCGCACCCCTGATCCTGAGGTGCCGCGAAGCGGCCTCGAAGGATCCTCCGGTTCCCTCGCGATCCCTGGAGCATCCTTCGAGGCCCGCTGACGCAGGAACCGCAGGATCATGGCGGTGGATGGGTGTGTCCGAGAGGCGTGCAGATTCAAGAAGCTCAGACAAGCCGATGCCCCCCGCGACACCGCCCGACCATCCGACCCGTGACGCGGGATTCGGGATCTACCTGCACTGGCCCTTCTGCGCGGCGAAGTGCCCCTATTGCGACTTTAACAGCCATGTCCGCCATGCCGGCGTGGACCAGCCGCGCTATCTCGCGGCCTTCCGCCGCGAGATCGCCCACGCCGCCGCGCTGGCGCCGGGGCGAACCGTCACCAGCATCTTTCTGGGCGGCGGTACGCCCTCGCTGATGGCGCCGGAGACGGTGGCTGGCCTGCTCGATGCGGTGGGCGGCGCCTGGGCGATCGCGCCTGATGCCGAGGTGACGCTGGAGGCCAACCCCACCAGTGTCGAGGCCACGCGCTTTCGCGGCTACCGCGCGGCCGGCGTCAACCGTGTGTCGCTGGGCGTCCAAGCGCTCGACGACGGCGACCTCAAGCGGCTCGGGCGGCTGCACAGCGTGGCGGAGGCGATGGCGGCGGTCCGCACCGCGGCGGCGCATTTCGACCGCTTCTCCTTCGACCTCATCTACGCCCGGCCCGAACAGACGCCGGACGCCTGGGCCGCCGAGTTGCGGCGGGCGATCGATCACGCCGCCGAACACCTCTCGCTCTACCAGCTCACGATCGAACCCGGCACGCCGTTCTTCGGCCTCGCCGAGGCCGGCCGCCTCGTGCCGCCCGACGATGACAGGTCCCGCGCCCTCTACGACGTGACGCAGGAGATCTGCGAGGCCGCAGGCCTGCCCGCCTACGAAATCTCGAACCACGCCCGCCCCGGCGCGCAATCGCGCCACAACCTGCTCTACTGGCGCTACGGCGAATATGCCGGAATCGGCCCCGGCGCCCATGGCCGCCTTGTCCTGCCGCAGGGCCGCACCGGCACGCTCACCGAGAAGGCGCCGGAAGGCTGGCTCGCCCGCGTCGAGCGCGAGGGCCACGGTATCGTCGAGACGGAAGCGCTGTCCGCCGAGGACCAGGGCGACGAGTTCCTGATGATGGGCCTGCGGCTCGCCGAGGGCATCGACCCCGCCCGCTACGCCGCGCTGAAGGGTCGGCCGCTCGATGCCGGGCGCCTCGACGCGCTGGTGACGGACGGCCTCGTCGCGCGACGCGCCGACGGCCGCATCGCCGCGACCGCCCGTGGCGCGCCGGTGCTCAACGCGGTGGTGGCGGAACTGGCAGGCTGATCTGATCAGATCCCCGACGGCCCCAGCACCTTCGGCGCCGGGCTCACCAGGACCGCCGCATTGTCGCGGATCTCGTAGACTGCCAGCGTCCGCTCGCTGACGCCTTCGGACGAGAAGCGGAAGGTGCCGTCGAGGCCGGAGAAGCCCGCCGGGTTGGTCAGCGTCGCGTCGGCGAATCGCTGCGAGCCGTACTGGCGCACCAGCGCGACGGTGAGCGAGACAGCATCGTAACCGAGCGAGGCGGTGCGTGGCGGTGCCGCCCCGAACCGCCCCTGGTAGCGCTGCGCGAAGTTGGAAAAACCCGCCATGTCGGGCGCGGCGAACCGCGCGCCCTGGAAAGCCGGCTGCGCGGTGACGCGAGGGTCGTTCCACAGGGCGAGTCCCAGCGGGCGCACGCGGGCCGGCGAGAATCCGACCTTCGTGAGCGCCGGCGCCACGGTCAGCAACCCTTCGGCGGTGTCGGGCACGAACAGCGCGTCGGCCTGGGCGCCGCCGCCGGCGATCACACGGCGCAATCGCTCCACCGCGGCGCCGGGATTGCCGGCGGGGTAGCGCTCGATGGCGACGAGCCGCGCATTCCGCCCGGGCTCG
>JAGTAM010000105.1 GCA_023422485.1 Pseudomonadota bacterium
GTCCGACGACGACCTGCCGGCGGCGAAGCCGCGGACGACGAGCAGGCGGAGCCAGGTGGAGCAGCAGGGCGTTTCGTCGCCCGCGTCGACGCCCGCGCCGCCGACGCCGCCGCCCGCCGCATCCTGCGCGACGCCCATACCGTGCCGCCGGAGCGCAAGCTGTTCGTGCGGGCGCTCTCCGACGATCACGGCTTCCCGGCGCTGACCGCGACCCTGGCCTCGCCCGCCGGGCTCGACGCGGCCTATGACAGCGGCGCGATCAAGCTGCCGCCCGATCCGCCGGGCGAGAAGCCGCCGCCCTTCCGCTGGTCGGCCGACATGGCGCTCTCCGGCGAACAGACGACGCTGGTCTCGCAGATCAACAACGCCCGCGCCGACAGCCTCGATTTCCTCGCCTTCTGGCGCACCTTCGACATGGCGGCGGCGGCCGCCTTCGCCGGCAAGGACGCCCAGAGCCTGAAGAACGACCCCGCCTTCAGCGACATGCGCCGCTGGGGCGACGGCTGGCCGGTCAAGCGCCTCGGCGTCGAGACGCCGAAGGTGCCGGCGCCGCCCGCCGCGCAGCGCTGAGCGCCGCACCACGTTCGAAACCGCAAAGGATTGTTTGACGCCGATGAAGCTGTTCCACTCGCACAGCTCGCCCTTCGTGCGGAAGGTGATGGTGGTCGCCCACGAACTCGGCCTCGCCGGGCGGCTGGAGCTGCTGCCGAGCGCCGTCCACCAGGTCAAGCGCGACCGCTCAGTGCTGGCCCAGCACCCGCTCGCCCAGGTGCCGACCCTGATCCTCGACGACGGCGAGAGCCTCGCCGACAGCCGGGTGATCTGCGAGTATCTCGACGCGCTCGGCGGCGGGCGCCTGTTTCCGGCGCAGGGGGCCGCGCGCTGGCGGGCGCTCAACGAGCAATCCACCGCCGACGGCGTGCTCGATGCCGCCCTGCTGATCCGCTACGAATTGACCGCGCGGCCGGAATCCGAGCGCTCGGCCGCCTGGATCGAGGGCCAGACCGCCAAGATCGAGAGCGCCCTGGCGTGGTTCGAGGAGCAGGCGGAGAACTTCGGGGATCGGGTCGATATCGGCACCATCGCGCTCGCCTGCGCGCTCGGCTACCTCGACCTGCGCTTCTCCGACATCGCTTGGCGCGACGACGCGCCGAAGCTCGCCGCGTGGTTCGCCCGGTTCGAGGAGAGGCCCGCCATGGTGGCCACGCGCCCGCCGGTGGGCTGAAGGATCGACCCGAACGCTGGCCGCCGGCTTTCGGAAACAAGACGATGCAATGACAAGAGACTCAAGCCAGGTCGTGGCTTGAGCCCATCGGGGTCTTCCGGCTGGCTCGGCCCTTGCTAAGCTTGGGCTGTCCCTACCGGGAGGCCCTTCATGCCCGATTTCGTCGCCGCCGCGCTCGCATCCGCCGTCTTCTGCCTCGCCGTCATCGCGCTCAATGCGCTGACCCGCCTCGTACTCCAGGCCCCTCTGGCACCGGACGGCCTCGCCGAGAACGGGTTCCTGCAATACGGCGGCGCGCTGGTGCTGGCGCGGACGACCTATCGGCGGGCGACGCGGGCGCCGGACCGGCTGGTGGGCGAGTGATCCGCGCCTGCGGGTAAACTTCTTCCAGCCGAGAGCCTTATCCTGAGACGCTGCGCTCTTGGATCACTTCGCTGACGGGACGGCCGATCCAAGCCGTCATCGCGCGACGGAGCCGAAGCGATCCAGGAGCACGACGGCGGGCAAGCATGAAAAGAGCCCGCCGCGAGGTGATCGCGGCGGGCTCCGGTTCGATGAAGGCCCCACCTCGCGGGCGAGGCGATCGCCTTAGAAGTACGACTTCAGCACGCCGCGGCGGCGCACGTCGAGCGTGGCGCAGTGGAACGAGCCGCCGAACGGGCCGTAGGACAGGAACGGGGCCGGGATCGGATCGAAGCCCCAATCCTTCAGGGCCTTGATCAGGGTCGGCTGGCTCTGATCGACGACGATCTTCTTCTCGTCGATGGCGAGCACGTTGATCGAGGTCCAGGGCGAGCACATCGAGATCTTGCTCATGAAGCCCGAGACCGGGTCGGGGCGCGGCGCGATCAGCACGTCCCACTTCTTGAGCACCGCCGGCAGCTTCTCGACGTCGATGTAATCGGGGTTGACCAGCACCTTGCCCGGCGCCAGCGGCATGAACGACGAATCGATGTGCATCGGCTGCGGGCAGCGGCTCTCGATCTCGTGGATGCGGAAGCCGGGGCCGAGATGGCGGCGCAGCCACTCGATGCCCATCAGGTTCGTCACGTTCGAGCGGGTCACGAACAGGTCGCGGCCGCAGCGCACGAAGTCGGCGGCGTCGAAGACCGGCTCGAACTCGTTGACCGTGAACTGCATCGGCTCGCCGGCCTTCAGGTTCGGCACCCGATAGTCGTAGTTGTAGAGGTCGTCGGTGAGCTGCGGACGCGGCGCCGAGGTCCAGCGCGCGCCGGCGCGGAAATATTCCTTGAACAGCGAGCGGTAGGCGTCGCCCTCGAAGTAGCGCGAGCGCCAGCACATCGGGCTCTCGATGATCTCATCACCGATCACGAGGTACGGGTCGCGCGGGCAGGCGACGCAGAAGCCACGCGAGGTCCAGCGCGGCGCCTTGAACTTCTTCGAGAAGTCGACCGGATCGGGACGGCGCACCTTCACGCCCTCGCCGGCCAGGATCGAGATGAAGTTGTCCAGCTCCTGCTGAGCCAGCTTCTTCA